>QILU01000230.1 GCA_003233475.1 Ahrensia sp. | reverse complement strand
CCGGCCAATGTCAACACATCAATCAACAGCATGCGTTTTAGGGCAATTGTGTAAGCGCAGGTCGTTGCGTAATAAATTGCAAGGACAGCGGTGAACATGAGCGGCAGAAACAGGGAGAGACCAAAGGCTACCAATAGTAAAATTGCTGAGCCTATTGCTGCATGGGAAATTGACAAAGTGCCGGATGGAATCGGGCGGTTTCGCTTGGTTTTGTGTCGTCGATCAACCTCTATATCTATGAGATCATTGAGAAGATAAACGCTTGATGCGCACAGGCTGAACGCGAAAAATGCGATGACGAGTGAGAAAATTGTTTCAATGGTAATGAAGTTAAACGCCAGGATTGCCGGCACAAACAGAAGCGAGTTTTTCAACCATTGATGAACACGGATGGCTTTTAACCAAATTTGCCAGCGAGATTTCTGCGGTTTTTTCTCGTCAAAACGATCCGCGTGTTCATGTCTGGAATAGCGCACGGCGGCCTGTTCTGTGCCTACCATTATTGCTTTGCGTGATTTATCCCAAACGGCAATATCGGCGCTGCCATTGCCAATGTAATCGAATCCCTTTTCACCAAATCGCTCAATTAGCCGATCGACTTTATTTTTGCTGGAAAGATCGTGCGTATCGCTTGAGGCTTCAACCCCGTCAAATATTTTCAAGTGTTTGGCAACTGCTTTTGCGTAGCGTTCATGGGTGGCTGAGGCTAAAATTAGTGTTCGGCCTTTTGCTTTTTCGTCCTTCAACCATGCGAGCAGGTCTTCTCGATAGGGCAGTTTGGTTACATCCGGCATCACCCGGCTGGCAATTTCAGCTTTTAGGTGAGCTTTGCCCTTCAACCACCAAAATGGCAGAGTGAACAGAAATATAATATTGAGGCGCAACAACATGAACACAGCCTCCCACAGCATATCACTGCGAATGAGCGTGCCATCCAAATCAACGCATAATGGCGTTGTTTTTGCTGATTGTTTCATTGCGATATTCATTACTTCCTCGTGTCCAAGGGGATAATCGCAAAAATAGCTTCAAACTTTATTGAAATTACTGATCAAATTGGATTGAAATGAATCACGGTGCATAAACGGTAAAATTGTGGGTGAAACGACATCCCGTCGCGGGGTTCAAAGACCATGTCGCAAACAGAGCGGTGATTTAACCTGCAAAGAGAGCTATCTTGCGTTGAACCGTGTTAGCAACAGACACGTGACGGATAATACCTCAAAAGGAACAAAGAGATGCAAAGCAAGGCGCGTGCGGTTGTTATTGGCGGTGGTGTGGTTGGTGTTTCGACCCTTTATCATTTGGCAAAAAAGGGATGGACAGACAGTGTGTTGCTGGAACGTAAGGAGCTGACGTCTGGTTCCACCTGGCATGCGGCCGGACTGTTGCCCCTGTTCAATATGTCCTATTCGGTTGGGCAGGTGCACAAATATTCGGTTCGGTTTTATCAGGAACTGGCCATCGAGACCGGAATGGATACGGGTTTTCGTAAGGTTTCCAACGTTCGTTTGGCGATGAGCCAGGATCGGATGGACGAATATGAATACTATATGGGGGTTGCTGAAACCATCGGCATCAAAACCTTGCGGCTCACGCCTGAAGAAATTGCCGAGAAATGGCCTTATGTGAACACCGATGGTTTGTTGGGGGCAATTCAACACCCTGATGATGGCTATATTCAACCGGCCGATCTTACTCAGTCTTTGGCCAAAGGAGCCCGGGATCGAGGTGCAAAAATTCACCGGAATACCGATGTTGTTGGCATTCGACAAATGCCAAATGGCAAATGGGTGGTGGAAACCGACAAGGGTACAATTGAATGCGACCATGTGATTTCCTGTTCGGGAAACTTTGCGCGCAAGACTGGGGCGATGGTGGGGTTGGACGTTCCTGTCATTCCGGTTGAGCACCAGTATATCGTAACTGAAGCCCACCCTGAGATTTTGAAATTTAGAGAAGGTGGCGGGGATGAGCTTTGCGTTTTGCGCGAGAGTGACAGTGCCTGGTATATGCGCGAAGAAGCAGGGGGGTTGCTGCTTGGCCCTTATGAAAAAGGGGCACCCTGTTGTTATGTCGACGGCCCGGAAAACGACAGTGAATATGAATTGTTTCAAGAGGATCTGGATCGGCTGATGCCCCACATTGAAACCGCAGTGACGCGGGTTCCCTATTTTGGTGAGGCGGGAATAAAGAAAGTTTATAACGGGGCCATTGCCTATTCGCCGGACGGAAATCCTATCATCGGGCCGGCACCTGGATTGAAAGGGTTCTGGTTGAACGAGGGTCATTCATTTGGCATTACCGCAGCAGGTGGTGCGGGGTGGCAATTGGCTGAGTGGATAATTGATGGGGAACCGACCATCGACATGATGGGGGTTGATCCACGCCGCTACGGCCCTTACGCAACCGAGGGCTATTTGCGTGAGAAAAACGAGGAAGCCTATTCCAATGTGTTCACATTGCATTTTCCCGATGAAGAACGCGCTGCCGCCCGGCCCCTAAAAACCACCCCATCCTATGAACGTCAAAAGGTATTGGGTGCGGTTTTTGGCGGGGTTTATGGGTGGGAGCGCGCCAACTGGTATGCACCTGAAGGCTATGAACTCCCGGAAAGTGAACGCGGTGTCGGGGTTGATGTGATTGTCAATGAAAACCATGCATCTGCGGATTATACCGGTCGCGTGCGGGAAAAATGGTCGTTTCGCCGTTCCAACTATTTTGAGCATGTGGGCAATGAAGTGAAGGCGGTTACTGAAAGTTGTGGTCTTTTGGATATGTCGGCATTTGCCAAAATGGAAGTTTCCGGCCCGGGTGCGAGGGGGTGGTTGGAATCCATCCTTGCCAATAAAATTCCCAAGAAACAGGGACGTATTGCACTTTGCCACTTGCTGACCAGGCACGGCGGTGTGAAGTCTGAGTTTACGGTGTATGAATGGAAGCCGGGGAGATTTTACCTGGTGTCGGCAGGTGCATATGAAACCCACGACCATGATGTGTTGTTCCGCCATTTGCCAGAAGATGGCTCGGTAAATTTGAGGCCTCTAACCATACAATACGGAGTGTTGGTGCTGGCCGGGCCGAATTCTCGCAAGGTGCTATCAAAGCTCACCCGAACTAGGTTGAATAATGCAAATTTTGGCTGGTTGTCAGGTTGGAACCGGATCAGCCCACGCCTTGCGGGTGAATTTTGTGGGAGAATTGGGCTGGGAATTGCACCACCCTATTGAGCAGCAAAATAAAATTTGGGATCTGGTTATGGAAGCGGGAAAAGAATTCGGTATCAAGCCATTTGGAATCCGCGCCATGACGGCGATGGCAATTGAAAAATCCTACCGGCTTATACCGCGCGAGTTGTCGATTGAATATTCAGCATTCGAATCTGCGCTGGATCGGTTTATCAAACTGGATAAGGAATTCGTCGGGAAAGATGCATTGGTTAAACGCCATGAAAAAGGCGATCTTTGGAAGTTCGCCACCCTGGAGGTTCATGGGATAAAAGACGCCGATGCGCGAGGGTCGGAAGCCATTTATAAAGACGGCGAACTGATCGGGCGAGCCACCCATGGTGGTTACGGATATCGGGTGAACAAGTCTTTGGCGTTGGCTATGGTGAAGCCGGAATTTGGGGAGGTTGGTTCTGAATTGGAGATTAAGATATTGGGCGAAAATTACCGGGCAGTTGTGATTGAAGAAACCCCGTTCGATCCCAAAAATGAGCGGCTACGGGCAGACGAATAGGTGGAACCGAGTGGGCTATTCTGCATTGTTTGAAATATTGTCATTGCGTTCCTGTTGAGGGGACTTGCTGTATAAATCGCG
>QILU01000003.1 GCA_003233475.1 Ahrensia sp. | reverse complement strand
GGGGATAAGGCTGCTCTTTCAGGTGATAAGGCAAAAAACCTGGCGATCGTCACTTCGTACAACGATATGCTTTCCGCCCACCAACCGTTTGGACGGTTTCCTGACATCATCAAACAGGCCGCCGTTGATGCCGGTGGGGTTGCGCAAATTGCTGCCGGTGTCCCGGCCATGTGCGATGGGGTGACACAGGGGCAAAAGGGAATGGAGCTCTCGCTTTTCTCCCGCGATATTATTGCCATGTCTACGGCGATTGGCCTTTCTCACAACATGTTTGATGCGGGGTTGTATCTGGGGGTTTGCGATAAAATTGTTCCCGGCCTGTTGATTGGTGCTTTGAGTTTTGGCCACCTGCCTGCCGTGTTTGTACCGGCGGGGCCGATGCCATCAGGCCTGCCAAATGATGAAAAAGTACGGATACGCCAGCTTTATGCTGAAGGAAAAATCGGTCGCGATGAATTGCTTGAAGCCGAAAGCGCTTCCTACCATTCTCCCGGCACCTGCACCTTTTACGGCACGGCCAATTCCAATCAGATGTTGATGGAATTCATGGGGCTGCACCTGCCCGGTTCCAGCTTTATTAATCCGGATACCGGATTGCGAGACGCCCTCACCCGCGAAGCCGCCAAACGGGCGCTTGCCATCACCGCATCAAGCAACGAGTTCACCCCGGTGGGAGAATTGATGAGCGAAAAAACCATCGTGAACGGCGTTGTTGGCCTGCACACTACCGGGGGGTCAACCAACCATGTGCTTCATCTGGTGGCGATTGCCAAAGCGGCTGGGATAATCCTTACCCTGGAAGACCTTGCTGATCTCGCGGATTGCACTCCGCTTCTGGCCCGGGTTTATCCCAACGGCATGGCCGATATAAACCATTTCCATGCTGCGGGCGGTTTGCCCTATTTGATCGGCGAATTGCTGCGCGAAGGACACTTGCACGAAGACGTAAAAACAATTTCCGGAGAGGGGCTGCACCATCAGGCGCAAGAGCCCAAATTTGCGGGAAAAAACAAACAAAACGTAAAATGGAGCAAAGCTCCCAAAATGGCTGGAAACAGCAAAATACTTGCAACGGTTAAAAAGCCATTTTCCACCAATGGCGGATTGACCATGCTGGACGGCAATATTGGTCGCGGGGTGATAAAAACATCTGCCGTTAAAAAAGAGCACCATATTATTGAGGCCCCCGTTCGGGTTTTTGAAACCCCAAATGGTATTTTTGAGGCCTTTCAAGCGGGCGAGTTGAACATGGATGTGATTGCCGTTTGTCGTTTTCAGGGGCCACGCGCCAACGGTATGCCGGAATTACACAAATTAAGCCCGCCGCTTGGGGTTTTGCAAGACCGGGGTTTTAAGGTCGCGTTGATTACGGACGGGCGCATGTCGGGCGCATCGGGCAAGGTTCCAGCCGCCATTCACGTCACCCCTGAGGCTCTTGATGGGGGCGGCATCGCAAAATTGCGCAATGGCGATCTGGTGCGGGTAGACGCCACGAAAGGCACATTTGAAGCCCTTGTGAATAAAAAAGAATGGGCTTCACGCAAGCCGGCAACCGCAGATATGAGCGGCAATCAATTTGGCATGGGGGTCGATTTATTCCGTGCTTTTCGAAAAAACGTAAGTGCAGCAGACACGGGCGCAAGCGTGCTCTAACTCCACTGCTGCATGTCGGTCTTTGGGGCGATTGGAGCTTCTCCATTGTAGCGCGGTGCCGGGGCGGGCTGCACCACCCCGTCAACTTTTTGATAGACCCCACGCGCCATATTGTGAGGATGGTCTGGTGCTTCTTCCATTGTTAACACAGGCGCGAAACACACATCCGTCCCTTCAAAAAGCTGCACCCAGTGATCGCGGGATTGTTGAATAATCTTCTGCGCAATCAGCGCGCGAATTTGCGGCCAATAGGTCCGCTCCATCCGGTGGGTAAAAACAAGGCCTTCCAACTGCAACAACTCAACCAGTTCCGCCCAAAACGGTTCTTCTATGGAACCAAGGGAAATCCATTTACTGTCCAACGTCTCGTAAACCCCATAAAACGGGGCCCCGCCATCCAGCAGATTGTCCCCGCGCCCACCATCCCAAAGTCCTTGCGCCTTCAGTGCAAAAGGCATCATCATTAGTTGCGCGGTACCATCCGCCATGGCGGCATCCACCACCGTTCCTTTGCCCGATAGTTTTGCCGGCAACAGGGCGGCGCAAATGCCGTAGGCCATCAACATGCCGCCACCGCCAAAATCTCCAAGCAAATTCAGCGGCGGAACGGGGCCTGAATTTTTGGTTCCAATAGCGTCCAAAGCTCCGGTGATGGCAATGTAGTTGATGTCGTGGCCAGCGCGCGGGGCAAGCGGCCCATCCTGCCCCCAGCCCGTCACCCGACCATAGACCAGTGCCGGATTAAGTGAGTGGCATTCAATTGGCCCAAGCCCCAGACGTTCTGTAACACCGGGGCGAAAGCCCTCGATCAACACATCGGCCTTTCCAATCAGGGCCAGCGCTTTTTCCACATGCTCCGGGTTTTTCAAATCCAGTTCCACCTTGCGCCTGCCACGCAACATGGGATCTTTGTCTGACGAAGCCACGCCGACATTTCGCCCGCCGGGTTTTTCTATACGAACCACATCTGCTCCGTGATCGGCCAGCATCATCGCCGCAAACGGGCCGGGGCCGATGGAGGCCAATTCCACTACACGGATTCCCGCCAATGGCAGAAACCCGGTTTGATTTTCCTCAGGCATTCGCCCGTCGTTCCTCGGATGGGGAGCGGCCCATATGGTTGCGGTAACTTTGGGCAAAATAGGAATGGGACGTGAAGCCGGTGGACAATGCCACATCAAGAATTGACGCATTGGTATGGCGCAATAATTCCCGTGCCCGCTCCAACCTCACAGACATATAATATCGCCCGGGGGTGCAATTTAAGTGGCGCAGGAACAGCCTTTCCACCTGCCGAAGAGACAGGCCCACGCGGCGAGCTATTTCCAGTGCGGAAAGCGGTTCCTCCAGATGTTCAGCCATCAGTTCCACTGCATTTTGCAACTTCTCAGATTTGCCCGCCAGATCACGCTCCGGCCCTACCCGCTGGCGGTCCGCGTTGGTGCGAATTCGTTCGTGTTGAAATTGATTGGCCACTTCATTGGTCACATGGGCTCCCAAATCCTCGTTGATGATGTGCAGCATTAAATCAATCGACGTGGTTCCCCCGGCGGAGGTGTATCGTTTACGATCCACTTCAAACACATGACCCGTGCAATTGGCGTCCGGGAAACTCTCCTGAAAGGACGCCCTGTTTTCCCAATGGATCGTACACTGGTAGCCGTTTAACAGACCCGCTTGCCCAAGAATATGGCTACCGATGGACAACGCGCCCAATACCCCACCGCTTCGCGCCCGCTCGCGCAGTTTTGCCAGCATGTGCTTTTGACCCGGAACTTCCAACCGATATCCGGCGCTGACAAACAAGATGTCGCATTTTTTCAAATCATCGAGGGAATAATCCATGGCCACTTCCATGCCGTTGGATGCGGTCACAGGCTTGCCGTCTATAGACACAAGGCTCCATCTGTAAAAATTTTTCGCGGCCATTCTGTTGGCCGAGCGCAGGGGATCGATTGCTGCGGCAAGGCACAGCATGGAAAATTGGTCTATGACTAAAAATGCGAGATGCCTTTGCTCGTCATCTTCCATTCACGCATGGCCCTGTTGCTGATTACCGTGAATTGTATCTGTGTCGAATTATAACAAATTTGCAAGCAAAATTCGACATAAGGTACAGAGAATAATGTTTGATAATGTCAATGATCTGGCACCGCGCAAGGGTTAACTTGCAAGGCGCATCCTTGTCATATAGGCCAAAGATGTCATGAGATATTCAGCACTCGCAATTGTTAAAAACGCGTTACAGGGAAACCGGAACTGGACTCCGGCCTGGCGTAAAGCTGAACCCAAATCCGACTATGATGTAATCATCATCGGTGGCGGTGGGCATGGGCTTGCCACTGCGTATTACCTCGCCAGCGTACACGGCATAACCAATGTGGCGGTGGTGGAAAAAGGCTATCTGGGTTCCGGTAATGTCGGCCGCAACACCACCATTGTGCGCTCCAATTACGGCCTCACCCCAAATTCAAACTTTTATGAAAAATCCATGCAATTGTGGCGGGAGCTTTCCCATAGTTTGAATTTTAACGTGATGTTTTCCCCCCGCGGCGTGCTCCAGATTGCTCATTCCCCCTCTCAAATGGACGCCTATGCCGAGCGGGGGAACCACATGCGCCTCATGGGTATTCGATCGGAATTGCTTGATAGGGATCAGGTGGCAAAGCTTAATCCCGGTCTGGATGTTTCAAGCTCAGCGCGTTTTCCGGTGGAGGGCGCTTTGTTACAACCAGATGCAGGTACCGCGCGCCACGATGCAATTGTCTGGGGTTATGCACGGGCGGCAGACCAACTGGGGGTGGACATTCTTGAAAACACGGAAGTGTGCGGGTTTTTGAAACAGGGCGACAAAATTGTCGGGGTTGAAGTGCTTCGCGATGGACAAAAAAGTGAAATTCGCGCCCAAAAAACCGGGGTTGCGGTCGCGGGAAATACCAGCCGGGTGATGAATATGGCGGGGGTTAAAAAACTACCGATTGAAACCACCGTGCTGCAAGCCTTTGTAACCGAAAGCATCAAGCCCATTCTTCCAACGGTTACCACCTACGGGGCGGGGCATCTTTATGTCTCGCAATCAGATAAGGGTGGTTTGGTTTTTGGCGGGAATATTGATTATTACAATTCCTATGCGCAACGGGGAAATTTACCCGTTGTTGAAGAAGTGGCCAGCGAGTTGCTTGCCCTGTTTCCCAACTTTGCCCGGCTTCGTTTGTTGCGCTCCTGGGGCGGGGTTATGGATATGTCGATGGATGGCTCCCCGATTATCACAACAGGCCC
>QILU01000016.1 GCA_003233475.1 Ahrensia sp. | reverse complement strand
GCCCCACTGGCCTTCGCCCTGGGGCTTGTCGCATTAATCCTGCGCTACCGGCTGGACAGCAAACAAGCGGGCCACGGCATTGATGGCAAGCTGATCTATTCAATCCATCACGATGAGCAGAACCAGTTTCATATCTTCCGGCACGGGCAAGAGTTGGAGTATGAACCCACCTTGCTGCTACTCGATTGGCCAAACAACGACCAGAAAGAGCAGCAAAGCCAAAACGGCAAGCCGACATCCGGCTTAATTTCTATGCCCAAAGCGAGCAAAGGCAACCCGCGTTAATGCCCGTCCGCTGAATCTATCAGCCCGCAGGGGCAAGCGTGCAAAAGCAAATCCAGCGGAAAAGACTGAAGTCGGGGCAGCACGCTGGGTATTTTGTTCATAAACCGGAGCCTGGAGAATTGCTGATGGCCCAATACGAGTGGAAATGGCAACCGCCCATTTTTTCACATCCCGACCATCCAGATTACCCAGTTTCAACTCATTTTGCACCTGCACAAACCCACCGGTTTCAAGTGCAAGCGTGGTTTCACTGTTGACATTTGAATTGGGCAATGGAACCTGCGTGGCGGTTGGGGCAACAACCTTTTCTTTTTGCAATGAAGGCCTGGTTACACGGGTTTGCGGCTGCAAAGCTGCTTCAAGCACCGGTTTGGGTGCCGATTTGGGTCGGGCCGGAGAAAGTTTCGGCAATGGCACATTTACCGGCGCAAGTTCTGTTTTTACTTTCTTTTGCAACCGGATGACCTTTTCCGGCGAATAAAGCTTTTTCTGCTTAGCCAACAACGCAAGTGTTCGCGCGCTCAGCTTTTTGGCGTCACGGGGAATTGAAAGTTCATGAACAGGTATATCAACCACCGGGCGTAAAGCCTGCGCAGGAGAAGACAGCGATACACCCGGAGGTGTAGCAACAACCAATTCGGTTGCCCGAAGCAGTTTGCTGATAGCCGACCTGCGGGTGTTTTCTGGCGCCAATGCCAGTTGGGTAGTCGTTGGACGAAGTTGGGGGCGAAGTTGAGGAGTGGCAACGCGTACCTGAGCAGCCGGAGCCAAAGACGCAATCAAAGCCTCCTCTTTGGTTCGCCGGGCCAAATCTTGAGCCGCCTTTTTGTCAGCTTTCTCTTCGGCTTTCACCTGGGCTAAAGCCAGCTGTTCTGCTTTTTCCTCATCAGCCTTGGTTTTCGCTCGCGCAATCAAAATGGCCTTGGCTTCTTCTTCCTTGCGCTCTTCTTCCTGTCTATGTTTCTGTTCCAATTTCAACTTCTCAGCCGCAAGTCGCCTGGCTTCTGCTTTTGAAACGGCCCCCGCGTCAAGATTAAACGGATCCGCCCCCCTAACCTTGGCTCGGGCGGGCTTCTTAACAGGCGCAGCTTTTGCGATAACAACAGGCTTAGGCTTTGGTACTACTTTTTTAACAGGTGCTTTTCGCTTCCTGGTCACAACGGTGGACGAATCCTCGCGCGAACTGCCGCCCCGGAAGATTGAAGCCAATACAGTACCGCGCGGTCTTGTGCCTCGTCTTCTTCCATCGGCATTCAGGCCCTTTTTCAAATTGGCCATGGCAACCTTATAACCGCTCAAGGGTCGACCATTTGATGGAACATGGATGGTTTTCCCCCGCGGAAAAACTCTGGCCAGTTGGCGTCGGCTCATTTTAGGCCAATGGCGTATTTTGCCTGTATCCAGGTGAATAAAAGACCCTTTATAATAACCAACCCCACCCCGATGTGCTTGCAAACCCAAAGTTCGAAGTTTTTTAATACTGACATCGGTCATGAAAAAATCCAGCGCCTTACCCTTGGTATGCTGAGAATTGAGGGCAACTCCCCGCCCGCGGCGACGCAACATCTTGTTGGTGCGTGGGGATCGGTAACCTGAAATCACCTGAAGCGGCTTGCGCGAACCGCTTTTTTGATAAACTTCCCACACCAGATCCAACAGTTTGGGATCCATTCGTGTGGGTTCTTTCCTGCGCCAGTCACGCAAAAAACGATTTGCTTTACGTAATCCGCTTTTGACGTATCGGCCATTTTTCTTAAACGTAATCGTAGCGCTTTCACCACTATTAACAAAATACATGCGAAGAGTTCGGGTTTGGGCGTCCGCTTGCTGCGGCGCAAGAACGACAAACATCAACACCATAACCATGGCTGTCACACCAAAATGCACCCCCAACCGGTGGGAGCTATCTTTCACTGTTTTGAAAAAACACGCCAAATACATTTCAGTAAAATTTGCCTTCGATACTCTGTTTTTTTTGGCCAATTTGCAGCAACTGCGTAGACTCACAAAACATACCATAATGTCGCACCAAAAATCGCAAAAAAATACGTTTTATTGATGGCATATCCCATTGTGACCATTTCGTGGTTAATATAGCGTTTCAGTCACCATATTTCAAACAAAACAAAACCCACGTTATCCCCAGCCTGTTGAGCCTTTTTCAACCTTCATCAGCAATGCCATATTCTTTCAGTTTACGATAAAGGGTTGAGCGACCAATTCCCAGGCTTTTTGCCACCCTGGTCATGCGCCCATTGTGGTGGGTGATGGCAAACCGGATCATATCCGCTTCAATTTCCTCCAACTCCCGAACGTCCCCCCCGCTCCCGATCATAGGCAGTGTGGTATGATTACTATTTGCTTCCGGCGCATCCGGTGCAATCGGCACCAATTGAGAAACATCCCCCAGTTGATGCACTGACCCAACTTCTTCTGTCTCAACCTCCACCCCCATGGACATGGCAATTTGCGGGAATTCCTCAATCGTTAATTCTTCACGATCACACAAAATAACCGCCCTGAAAATTGCATTTTCCAACTGACGAATATTGCCTGGCCAGTCATAGGCTTCAAGCATGGAGAGGGCGTCATTGCGAATACCGGTGATGTTACGCCGCCCTTCCTCCAGGCAAATCCGGGCAGTGAAATGACGCACCAGCGCCGCAATATCGCTCTTTCGCGCCCGCAACGGCGGCACATGAATGGGAAAAACATTGAGACGGTAATACAAATCCTCCCTAAACTGTCCGCTTTTCACCAACTCGATCATATCCTTGTTGGTTGCGGAAATCAGGCGAAAATCAGTTTTTACCGGCCGCTTAGCGCCAATCGGATCAATTTCACCCTCCTGGATCGCGCGCAGCAGTTTCACCTGAATATCAAGTGATAATTCCCCCACTTCATCCAAAAATAAAGTGCCCCCATCCCTTGAATTTGCCGGAATGGTTGGAAATAGCGCCGGTAAACGCCCCTTTTTCATGGCCAAACAGGATACTTTCCACCAGATTTTGTGGCAACGCCCCGCAATTAACGGTGATAAATGGCTTGCCCTGCCGTTCCCCCGCCCCTTGGATGGCCTTCGCCACGACTTCCTTGCCAACTCCGGATTCCCCTTCAATCAAAATGGCGATATTGGAGGAAGCGGCCCTCTCCCCCAGCTTCGTAACTTTTTCCATTGCAGGGCTTTGGGCAATCATGTCTTTGAACGTAAAAGTACCGCTGGAGCTTTTGTGAATATTTTGAACCACCGCTTCCATCGCGCCCAGTTTCAACGCATTTTGAATGGAAACCTTCAACCGCTCTATGGATACAGGTTTCACGCAAAAATCATGTGCTCCGGCCCGAATAGCCTCAACAACTGTATCAATTCCGCCATTGGCAGTTTGAACAATCACCGGCAGTTGAATTTCA
>QILU01000129.1 GCA_003233475.1 Ahrensia sp. | reverse complement strand
TCTTTGTTCAGTGCTTTGAAGCTATTGTGGAGCGTGAGATTAGGCTCTAGGTTTCAAATTCTGCATTGGATTCAATGATGAAGAAGCGTCTCCGGCGCGGATTTCAAGTGGTTTTTCTTGATCTTCTGGTTCACCAAACGTAGTACGCATTTTTGCATCCGCGATTTCAACAGCCTCACTGCGTGCGGCCATTGCGGCTTCATCAAGTTTATAGAAATCTTCAGGAGACGGATTTTCACCGTTTAGCCAAAACACCGCAAATTGTCCAGCTAGGTCGGCATGTATCCTATATTGGTGCGCTAAAAGTTCACTTTCCAATTTTGATAGGCCTGCTTCATCAGTTTTATTGATGGCAAACCAACCAGCAGTTAGACAGCTATCCAAGCTATTCATATACACTTTTAGCTCTCCATCACTCAGAAAAACGCCAGATTTGTCATGCAATTTTAACAAATGTTTATTCAATTTATTCAACGTTTTGAAGCGCCCTGGCCCTCTATGAATCGTGGCAATTATCTCTTTGCCAAGCTCAAGTCTTTCCTTCGCCGTGTTTTCAAACATAACCTGACGGTTGTGTTGCAATTCTTTATCGAAACCAAGCCAAACTCCAATTTGCCTCACAATGGGAAGTCGAAGATCAACCCAAAAAATCCATATGAGTGCGGCTATCGAAAAAGCCCAAAGAGCGGTATTCTGGTCAATCATTGAAAGCCACCGCTTCCAAGGTGCCGCAGCATCCGCTCGGTCTTCTATGTCCTTCGGGAGCCAAAAAATAGCATAAAGGGTCAAAGTAAACCCAATGGTTCCCCAAAACTTCAGAAAGAACTTCATTGCCTATGTCTTCCACACGCGCCATTGCATGTGGAGTCGTATCCAATCTTATCAACAGGCGCGCTAGGGCGCTCTCATCACTCACCTTTGCCACCTTGAGGGTTTGGTGCGTTTGATACATAAGGCCGCGTTTCATCAGGCGAGGGTATTATGGGGGAGGTTTTTGGGGAGGGGATAAGTTTTTTTGAAATAGTTTTGTGGCTGGCATTCCTCTTCTCCCCTCCTTTGTCCTTGGGGTGGGGAGAAGGTGCCCGAAGGGCGGATGAGGGGGATGAGAAGTTGGACTGGTATTCTAATTTAGCTTATAGTCCCCCTCATCCAACTGCGACTAAATCTCGCTGCGCTCGATAAGTCTTCGTATCCTTCTCCCCACCTGGGGAGAAGAGGACACCAGCTGCTTTTTCCCTACACCCCTTTAATTTTCACCGAAGTGTTTTCGCTTGCATTGTTTGCAAGCATTTGATATATGGCTTGATGAATAGCAAACACCGCAAGACTCTGGCCGCTGTTTTTACAAACCCGGTGTCAGGAACAATCGAATGGTCAGCGGTGGAGCGTTTGCTTGTGGCCGCTGGGGCGCAGGTCATCGAGGGGCGCGGCTCGCAGGTGCGCTTCGTGAAGGATGGTGAGGTCGAGACGTTTCACCGTCCGCACCCCGCTAGGCAAGTCAAACGCTATCAGGTGCGCGCCGCCCGCGCGTTTCTGGGACGGATCGGAGTAACACCATGACCAATACCATGACCCACAAAGGCTACTCGGCTCGGATCGAGTATGACGATGAAGACGGTATTTTCATCGGACGGATCGCCGGTATTCGTGATGGCGTAGGATTTCATGGCGACACTGTAGAATATCTGCGGGAGGCGTTTCACGAGGCCGTCGAGGATTACATTGAGACCTGTTTGAGGATCGGCAAAACCCCTCAAAAAGCTTATTCTGGCCAAGTTATGTTCCGTGTCGACCCAGAGGTTCACCGCAAGGCGGCACTTGCCGCAGAGCTGTCAGGGAAGAGCCTGAACCAATGGGCTGAAGAAGTTTTGGATAGGGCAGCAGATTAGTAGACGGTGTAAAAATGCGCAGAAGATTTCTGCCATCAAACATGTTGGTCGTTAAAAATTCTGTCGCAAAAAGGATCGATTTTACGACAGATTTCATGTTATCCTGCGGGTTAAAATAGATCATGGAGTATAGATTTGGCACTTTCTCAAGTTCAAGTGATTCAGTCCCTCGCCGAAGCCCTATCATGGTTTGAGAAAGAATTAGGATGGGGCGTTTCGCCAGCAGAGTTAAACCATCTAACGGGACGCATAGGCGAGCTTTATGCGGCAATGATCACGCGCGGCCAAATGGCTCTCGAAACCAACCAACGTGGGTATGATGTGATCAGCGCTGAAAACGAGCGCATATCCGTCAAGACTGTTACCTCAAGCTCTCATGTTTCATTCAATGCCAACACATTCGATCTGATAGACCGAGTAATGGTGCTGCGCGTGAACATGGATGATGAGGAAGGCGTATCAGTTGAGACGCTTTTGGACTGTCCCGCTAACGAATTTCTTGAAAAGACAGGCAGCCCTTCTGGAAAGTTCACATTTAGAACATCTGCAAATTCACGACCAAGGAAGCCGCTTGAAAGCCTGCAAATTACGAGTGAAGCGTCTTTTGATAAATATAGCATCCGACAATATGAGAATGGAACGATTGCAGTGTTCATCAAGGATGAAATTCAATCTGTTGCTAAACCTCTTTTGCGGAAAATTGCAGCAGAAATCAGCGTGGATTTGTTAAATGGCAGTGGTGGTACAAAAAATACGAGGCAGCTAGGTGCAGACGTCATCAAAGTTTTAAATGCCCGAATCGATGCTTAAATGGTAGCCGTCGCAAAAAGGATAGATTTTGCGACAGCTAAGCCAAATCTAGCCTGATTGATCTGCCAACAATTATAGAAGTCGAAAGGGTATGGTTCAAATTATTCGAAAGCATACAAATTTGCCCCTTCAATAAACAGGCCACAAAAAGATCGGGGAATATTTTCTCCAACCCCTTGATGTTGAACGGCCCTTCCTTCAATTTGGGGAACGAATTGGGATATGTGAAGCCCAAATTAATTCAGGTTGCTTCACAACCACCAAACATTAACAAATCCGGTGCTTTCATCAGCAAAGTACCGGCAAGCCAATGCGGAAAACCTAAGATCATGCGGGTTACTCTTGAACGCTCAAACCTCTTAAAATCTCTCAACCATGTTCAACGGGTGGTGGAGCGCCGCAATACGATTCCCATATTGTCCAACGTGTTGTTGAAAGCCGAAGACGGGAAACTGTTGTTGAAGGCCACCGATCTGGATTTGGAGGTCACGGAAACCACCAATGCCTCGGTTGACCGGATCCACCACTGTGCCGGCCCACATGCTTTACGACATCGTGCGCAAACTGCCTGAGGGTGCGGAAGTGATGATTTCTACTGGAGATGACAACGGCTTGAGCCTTGTTTCCGGCCGTTCTCAATTCCGTTTGCAAATGCTGCCTGAATCAGATTTTCCCGATCTCACCACCACCGAATTCAGCCATACTTTCCGCATGGCCTGCACAGATTTCAAGACCCTGATAGACCGCATTTGCCATTTCCACCGAAGAAACCCGCTATTATCTGAACGGTATCTATTTCCACACGGTTGAAGATGACACCGAAGGTGGAAAAAATAAAATGATGCTGCGCGCCGTGGCCACAGATGGCCACCGCCTGGCCCAGGCTCAAACAGAAGCCCCCGATGGTTCTGAAGGGATGCCCGGAATAATTGTACCGCGTAAAGCGGTCGGGGAAGTTCAAAAGCTGCTGGAAGAACCCGATGCTTCCGTAACGGTAGAATTATCTGACACAAAAATTCGATTTTCCGTGGACCAGGTCGTGCTTACCTCAAAACTGATTGATGGCACTTTTCCCGATTACAACCGGGTGATCCCGTCCGGCAATGACAAAGAACTGGTGCTGGAACGTGCCCCGTTTGCAGCAGCGGTCGACCGGGTATCAACAATTGCTTCCGACCGGGGGCGGGC
>QILU01000238.1 GCA_003233475.1 Ahrensia sp. | reverse complement strand
CTCATAATCACGCTCATCCGAAATTACCTTGCCGTCATTGGGCAACTCGTCGACCACTTCCACCACGCCGCTCAGTTTTGTTGTCTCCCGCAGAGCCCCTGCAATTTTATCCTTATCTATCCCGCTGCCCTGCACCAGTAATTTCATCGCGTCCTGGTCGCCTTCTCGCGTTACAACCAGCCGGGCAGTTGTTATTTCGGAAAAGCGTTTTACTAACTCGCCAATTTGTTTGGGATCGACAAACATTCCTTTTACTTTTGTGCGCTGGTCTGCCCGGCCCATCCATCCCTTAATGCGCATGTTTGTTCGCCCGCAAGGGGAGGTCCCAGGCAATACGGCCGATAAATCTCCCGTGCCGAACCTCACCAACGGATAGCTCAGGGAAAAATTGGTCACCACCAACTCTCCCACTTCCCCGTCCTTCACCGGATCATCCGTTCCGGGACGAACAATTTCCACAATCAAATCCTCGTTCACAATCATGCCTTCGCTCAGTTCCCCATCCAACGAGGATTCATACGCGATCACCCCCAAATCAGCGGTGGCGAACGCCTGCAATACTTCCACACCCCTTGCCGAATAATCGTCGCGCATAGAGGGGAACAATGCACCGCCGGAAACCAATGCGCGTTTGATGCAAGACAAGTCTTTGCCCATCTCTTTTGCCTTATCCAAAATCACCTTGAGGTAATCCGGCGTCCCGGTATAAGCCACGGGCTGCAGTGCACTCGCCGCGTCAACCTGCATTTCAGTGTTACCAATTCCACCAGGAAAAACCGTGCACCCCAGCGCCCGCAACCCCTCATCCAAAATAAATCCACCCGGTGTCATGTGATAGGAAAGCGCGTTATGCACCACATCGCCCTTGCGAAACCCGGCAGCATAAAGCGCGCGCGCCCCAAGCCATGGGTCGGCACCCGACCCTTGCGGCTCCCAAATCGGGCCAGGTGATAAAAATACCCGGCTCCCGGCCAATGCCGCCATGTTGGCAAACCCGCCAAATGGCGGGTTTTTTTCCTGCGCGGCCATAAGGTCAGTTTTTCTCAAAATCGGTAGTTTAGACAAGGCTTCGCGGTCATTCACCGAACCCAGATCCTGGCCCGTCAAATGTTCAGATAATCCAGGTGAAACCCCAACAGCGGTTTTCAAATGATCCGGCAGGCGGCCAAACAAATCTGCTTCACGCTTCTCCGGCTCACGGGTTTCCAGCTTATCAAAATGCTTGCTCATGGTATTTCCCTATCTCAAAATTCTAATCCACCGGGCAAGATCAATCAGGCTCATAATAGCACCCGCCACATAGGTAAGTGCTGCAGCCTTCAACACCGAACGCGCAGCTGGCAAATCATCACGATGCAAATACCCGCCTTCCTCCAAAATGGGTAAAGCTTTTCCAAAACTTGCATCATATTCCACCGGCAAGGTAACCAGATGCACCAAAATTCGAATTCCCAACAGGGCAATACCAAATATCACCATGGTGAAAAATGCCGCTGGCGTTCGCGCAATAACAGTCAACACCGGGGCTGCCAGAAAAAACACAGAGGCAAATTTGTCGCTCACCTGCGCCACACTCACCAGCTTTTTTCGCAATCCCAGGCCACTATCGCTGCGCCCTTGTAGCCCGTCAAAATGCTGCATGGCGTGGCCAACTTCGTGGGCGGCAACCGCCACCGCAGTCAGGCTTGATTGACGAAAATTATTTGCTGAAAGCCTCACCATTTTGGTTTCCGGGTCGTAGTGGTCCCCCTGGTCTGTTTGCTCAACCCCCACCCCTTTAATATCGAAATGCTCCAGCAGGTGTTTCGCCAATTCACCCCCGGTTCCCGGGAAATCCTGGCGCTCGCCTGAATTTCTTTTCATCACCTGCTTCACCCAGTATTGCGGCCATATTACCAAACCAATCAGGGCCAAAACTGCCAATAATCCAAGCACCGCCATCAGCCCTTTCCTCCTGTAAATTGTTCTCCCGCCACCTGCTCTATCGAGATTTGTTTATACTCCCCCATGGCCTGCAATACCTGTTCAGGGGATGCGTCCAATGAAGAAAGATCAATCGAAAATTCCGCAGCGCCTCCCGAACCGGCTTGTTTATTTTTTCTAAAATTCGGCCAAAGAAATATCTCCATTTGAAAATCGTTTTCTACCCGCGCCAGTCGTACATCTTTGATCTCGTCCCACGGAATTGACTGCGCCGAATATCGCGCGTCAAACAACCCGTCAGGCCGCACCGCCACCACCACAGCACGGCGCAGATAATGCCAGATCATAGCTGCCGAACAAAACCCAAAAAATATTACACCTGAGACAAGGGTGATCAAGTCGGCATGGCGAAGGCCCAGCAGGCGCGAAAACAACCAGACAAGAAAGGAGACAATCAATGTCAGCCCGAGCGCCGCCCAAACGGAACGCGAAAACGAGTTTTTTGAATATCTAAACTGGGTTGTCATAAACTAAATATAAGCAAGCTGGATGCGTTGCGCCACCCGCAGCTTATGCCAGCCATCTCTTGCGGCGTTTATAGTGTTTCACATTGCGGAAATTTTTACGCCCCTCGCCGCCAACACCGAGGTAAAATTCTTTCACGTCTTCATTTTCGCGAAGTTCAGAACCCTTGCCGTCCAAAACGACCCGGCCGGATTCCAGAATATATCCGTAATCGGCATAACGAAGAGCGATGTTGGTGTTCTGTTCAGCCAACAGGAACGACACGCCCTCCTTGGTGTTCAGCTCTTTGACAATTTCAAATATTTCTTCCACCAGTTGCGGTGCGAGACCCATGCTTGGTTCGTCCAGCAAGATCATATCCGGTTTCGACATTAGGGCACGGCCGAGCGCGCACATTTGTTGCTCTCCGCCTGAAGTGTATCCGGCTTGAGCACTTCGCCGTTCCCGCAGGCGCGGAAAATAATTATAAACCATCTCCATGTCAGCTTTGATCGCGGCAGACCCGTCCTTGCGGGTAAACGCCCCGGTCAACAGGTTTTCCTCAATGGTAAGGTGACCAAAACAATGCCGCCCCTCCATCACCTGAATACACCCGCGGCGCACCAGTTCATTAGGGGAAAGGGATTGGATTTCATCTCCCTTGAATAAAATATTGCCCTTGGTAACCACGCCCCGTTCCGCGCCCAAAAGGTTTGAAATTGCTTTTAGCGTGGTTGTCTTCCCGGCCCCATTAGCCCCCAAAATCGCAACAATTCCACCCCGCGGAACATGAAGCGATACACCTTTCAACACAAGTATGACGTGATCATAGATCACCTCAATATTATTGACCTCCAGAATGGTTTCACCAGGTTCAATTTCGGCTGCAATGCTCATCAGAC
>QILU01000251.1 GCA_003233475.1 Ahrensia sp. | reverse complement strand
ACGTGTTTGATCGCGCCAACCCGGATGGTGAACATCGGGAAATCTGGAATCATACCGGCGGTTGCCGCACCCATCTGATTGTCACCCGCAAAACGAAAACCCACGAAATACTGGCGTGCGAACCGGTTGGCCCATTCAAAACAGCTTTAGCCGGAAAGAGCGCATCATGAGTGGATTCCGGCTAAATATAAGAGACGGGGTTGGCGATGGCGTCGATGGTAATGAGCCAATCTCTTTTCGCTTTGATGGAAAAGAATATAGAGGCCTGAAAGGGGATACTCTTGCCTCTGCCCTGCTGGCCAATGGGGTAAAAATATTTGCCCGTTCCTTCAAATATCACCGCCCCAGGGGGTTGTTTTCTGCCGGATCAGAAGAGCCTTGCGCCCTCGTCACCCTGCGCACCGGTGATCGGAGCGAGCCGAATATCCGGGCTACAGAAATTGAACTGTATGAGGGTCTGGCGGCCCAATCACAAAACCGTTGGCCAAGCCTTGGTTTTGATTTAATGGCGGTCAACCAACTGGCGGGTAAGGCGTTTAGTGCGGGATTCTATTACAAGACTTTCATGGGCCCGGCGCGCAGCGGCCATAAGGCCACACAGTTTTGGTGGTATTGCGAAAAATTAATTCGCCGTGCCGCCGGGCTTGGCAAGGGTGCTGATACGCCTGACCCGGATCAATACGCCCGGATGAACGCCTTTTGCGATATTCTTGTGGTGGGTGCAGGAGCCGCCGGGCTGGCCGCAACTGAGCGAGCCGCAAGTGCTGGCGCCAAAGTTATCCTGTGCGACGAACGGCCGAACCTTGGCGGATCATTGCTCAGCGCACCGGAAATTCTGGACGGAGAAAACAGCCGCGAATGGGTGGCGGAAAAATTGGGCGAACTTTCCGCGATGGAGAATGTCGCCATCTTAACCCGCACCACGGTGCAAGCCTATTATGATGACAACACGTTTCTTGCAATAGAAAAGGTTTCCGATCACCGGGCAGAACCTGAACCAAATATACCTAGGCAGCGCTCGTGGAATATCCGGGCAAAATCCTGCGTGGTCGCCACCGGAGCCCTGGAACGCCCCCTGGTGTTTGCGGGTAATGACAGGCCCGGCGTAATGCTGGCGGATGCGGCACGGCATTATGCATTGGAATTCGGCACGGCTCCGGGCAAGGCCGTGGCTATATTTACCAACAACGACACCGGTTGGCTGGCGGCACGCGATATGGCGCGCGCAGGGGTTATCATCACCGCAATTGTTGATGTACGGGCGGACGTGCCGGATGAGATAAGAGCAGCCGGTGAAGAGGCCCGCGCCAAAATTTATACCGGCTTCGCTGTTATAAAAACCGGCGGGGTCAGTTCTCTCTCAGGTATAACAATCGCAAATTTTAATGAAGCAACCGGAGAAGTCGGGGAAAAGCAAACCCGGATTGCCTGCGATTGTCTTGGGGTATCCGGAGGCTGGTCTCCCACTTTTCATTTGACCTCCCAACAGGGCGGTAAACCGGAATGGGACGCGGAACTACAGGCCTTCCTGCCAGGGGAGCCATTGCAAAAATGGCACGGATGCGGGGCAATGGCCGGGTTGTTTGGTTTGCGCAATGCCTTCCGCTCAGGCGAAGAAGCGGCGGTTAAGGCCCTGCGCGATGCCGGCCTGCAAGACGGGGATAGCGGTGTTCCCAGCATTGAAGGGGACGATATTGATTACGCGCCAGCCCCGGTGCTTGAGATAAAATCTGCCGGGAAAGCATTCGTAGATTTGCAACTGGATGTTACCGCTGATGATGTTCGCCTTGCCCACCGGGAAGGTTTTATTTCTGTTGAACATTTGAAGCGCTACACCACACTGGGCATGGCAACCGACCAGGGTAAAACTTCCAACATTACCGGACTTTCCATTATGGCGGATGCGCGCGGTATCGCCATTCCAGAAGTAGGCACCACCCGGTTTCGACCGCCCTACACCCCTGTCGCACTGGGCGCCCTAGCCGGAGAAAGGTATGGCCATATCGCCGCCGAACGTCATACGCCCATGGTTGATTGGCATGTCGAGCGCGGTGCGAACATGCTTGCCAACGGGGCGTGGCTAAGGCCTGAGAGCTACAATCAACCGGGAGAAACGGTGGAACAAGCCTATATTCGCGAAACCAAAGCCGTTCGCTCCGGGGTCGGGATTGTGGACGTCTCAACACTTGGAAAAATTGACGTGCAGGGGCCGGATGCGGCGGAGTTTTTGAACCGGGTTTATTCCAACGGATTTGCGAAACTGCCCGTTGGCAAAGCGCGGTATGGCTTGATGCTGCGCGAAGATGGTTTTTTGTTCGACGACGGCACCACATGGAGATTGGACGAAGACCGTTATTTGATGACCACCACCACCGGCGGGGCCGGGGCGGTGATGGAGCATTTAGAATACCACCGGGATGTTGTCTGGCCTGAATTGAAAGTCGCATTGTGCTCGGTTTCTGATGAATGGGCCGGGGTGGCTGTTGCTGGCCCAAAGTCAAGAGAATTGCTTGTCGCCTGCGTACAAAAATGCAAAATGAACGATAAAGATTTTCCGTTCATGGGGGTTCGGGAAGGAGAAATTGCCGGTATTCCGGTTACCATCGCCCGGCTTTCATTTTCAGGAGAAATGGCTTTTGAAGTGTTTTGCGGGGCGCAATGGGGGCAAGCGCTTTGGGACGCGCTATTGGAAGCGGGTAAAAAACTAAAAGTCACGCCCTATGGCCTTGAGGCGCTTTCTGCCCTGCGGGTGGAAAAAGGCCACGTGGCCGGGCCGGAATTAACCGGGCGCACAACGCCCTTTGATTTGGGCCTAGGGGGAATGGTTTCGACCCGAAAGAACTACATCGGCGGGGCGTTAATCCGGCGCGATACTTTTCAAAATGAAAAGCGCTTGCAGTTGGTGGCGGTAAAATCCACCGACGGTCAACGCATCCAAGGGGGCTCCCAACTGGTGCAGGGAAATTCGGATGAACCGGGGCGAAGTCACTGGAATACCACCTCGGCGTGTTTCTCTCCGGAACTGAATTGCTATATCTCACTGGCCTTGCTGGAAGGCGGTACAAAACGCCACGGGGAAAAAATGTGGGCGGCCAACCCGGTGCGTAATCAACACGTGGCCGTTGAAGTTCTCAGCCCCCATATGGTAGACCCAGATGGAGGGCGCATGCATGGATAACTTCCCAGATCGCATATCCCCGCTGGAAGATCTGGCCATGCCCTTTGCCGGGGATGGCGAGGTTGGGGTTGTATTGAGTGAACGGCTTTGCGGGTCGCTGGTACAGGTGCAAGCCTGGCCAAAAACCGTCTCCAAAGTCAAATCTCTTCTTGCAAAAA
>QILU01000088.1 GCA_003233475.1 Ahrensia sp. | reverse complement strand
ATGGCGCGAGCGTCATCACCGCGCTCACCGCGCAGAACACCCTTGGGGTTAGTGCCATTCACGATGTTCCGGTCGATTTTATTCGCGCGCAGATGGATGCGGTATTCTCTGATCTTGCGGTCAATGCGGTGAAGATTGGCATGCTTTCCCAGCCCGGAATTATTGAAACCGTTGCGAAGGGTTTGTCCGACCATGGGCAATCCATCATTATTCTCGATCCGGTGATGGTGGCGGAATCCGGTGATCCGCTTTTGGCGGAAGACGCGGTGCAATCCCTTGTCACTCATCTGTTTCCAATATCCACCTTGATTACCCCGAACCTGCATGAAGCTGCGCGTTTGCTTGAAGCGGATATGGCAATCGACAATGGGACGATGGAAGCGCAGGCGGAAGGGCTAATCGCCCTTGGTGCCCAGGCGGTTTTGTTGAAAGGCGGTCACGCTTCGGGCGCGGAGGCTGCGGATTATTTGCTCACTGCCAAGGGTCAGCGGCGATGGTATTCTGCACCCTTTATCAAGACGTCCAACACCCACGGAACCGGCTGTTCGCTTTCTTCTGCTATCGCCGCCGGTCTTGCCCGGGGCAATGATCTTGAGGCTTCAATTGACCATGCCAAACAATGGCTTACACGCGCCATTGCCCATGCCGATGATTTGCACATCGGTTCTGGTGCAGGCCCGGTTCACCATTTTCACGAATTTTGGAAGCCTGACCTATGACCACTCTTAGCAGACGCAACGCCCTTGGATTGATTGCCGCAACCCCTGCCGCAGCACTGGCCACCCCGGCGTTGGCGCAGGCAAATTTCGAATGGCGCATGGTCACCTCCTGGCCACGCAATTTGCCCGGCCCCGGAGTTTCCGCTCAGCGATTAGCTGACGCTATCACCACCATGTCGAACGGGCGACTGACCATCAAACTCCATGCGGCCGGAGAAATCGTCCCCCCGTTGGAAACCTTTTCTGCCGTCTCCACCGGTGTCGCGCAAATGGCCCACACGGCTGCTCTTTTTTGGGGCGGCAAGGTTCCCGCCGCACCCTTGTTTACCGCAGGGCCGTTTGGGTTGACCCCGGTTGAACACATCACCTGGATCAATCAGGGCGGCGGTCAGGCGGTTTGGGACAAGCTTTATGCGCCCTTTGGGATCAAGCCGTTCATGGCCGGGAACAGCGGTTTTCAGATGGGCGGATGGTACAAAAAAGAGCTTAGCTCTCTCAATGATTTGAAGAGGTTAAAGATAAGAATGCCGGGTCTTGGTGGTGAAGTGATGCGCCGTCTTGGTGCTTCTCCTGTTACCATCGCACCGGGTGAGATTCTTTCCGCTTTGCAAACCGGCGCCCTGGACGCCGCTGAATTTTTAGGCCCCTCCAGCGATTTCGCCATGGGTTTTTACAAGGCTGCAAAATTCTATTACGCACCGGGTTTTCACGAACCCAATGGCACGGCAGAAGCGTTGATTTCTTTAACCGCGTTGGACGATTTGCCCACCGATTTACGCGCCATTGTGGAAACTGCCTGTGCTGCAGAAAACATTTTCTCTTTAACTGAATCAGAATGGTTAAACGCCACCCGTTTGAAAATTCTGGTGGAACAAAAGGGCGTGCAACTGCGCGATTATCCAACCGATATTTTAGATGCCGCCCGCACGGCAACAAAGGAGGCGTTGGATGATCTGGCGAAGAAAGACCCGCTTACGTTTGAGGCGGTAAACAGTTTTCGTAGCGCTTCTTCTCACTTGAAAGAATGGTCGAACCTCTCTATTCAAAAATTTCTCAAGGTTCGATTCTAAATTATTCTTTTTCCACTTTTACCGGTGGCGGCATGGGCGGCAGTTGGTTTTCTTGATCCTTATCTGTCGGGACTGCATCGGGGTTTGCGCGCGGGTCGAGATTGTAAGATTCCGGCGTGGTGGCGCGCGCCAAACCAACGGTTTGGAAATCCACCCGGTCTTCTTCGCTCGCCTGCGAGCGACGGAACCAGCGATAAAGCGCGTATGCGGCAAACAAAGTATGGGCAATTGTGGTGAAAGTAAAAATTCCTGACGGCCCCAAAATGTCCATCAATTGCGCGGTAAACAACGGCCCAACCATAGTGCCAAATCCGTAAACCAGCAGCAGGCCACTGGCGATTTTTACAAAATCATCTGCATCCGCATAGTCGTTGGCGTGGGCAACCGCGAGGGAATAAATCGAATAAATCACCCCGCCGTATAACACCACCGCAGCGTAAAACAGCGGACCATAGGTACCGTCCTTTGCTAACATTGTCATTATTGTCCCTGCTGCGGCACCAATAATTCCAGCCAGCACCATAACAAATCGGCGGTCGATTTTGTCTGACAATTTTCCCAAAGGATATTGAAACAAAATACTCCCCAACAATGCAGCACTTAACATGGTGGCGATGAGTGTTGTTGAAAGACCGACTTTTTGCCCGAACACCGGGCCGAATATTGTCCAGGCGGAAGCAATCGAACCAGACAGGAATGCCGCAACCACTGCTGCTGGAGAATTTCGAAAGAGAGCGGGTAGATCGAGACTGACATGGGTTAGAGGGGCTGGAGACTGGGCACTGGATACCGCAGTAGGCACCACCGCCAGCGCAAACAAAATAGCTGCCACCATAAACAATGTTTCGCGCTCAGGTTCCGCAATCACCAGCAAATACTGCCCCCCCGCCATGGCGAGCAGGGTGATGATCTGGTAGAAAGAAAACATGCTCCCCCGTTGCTCGTTGGTCACCCGTTCATTCAACCAGCTTTCGGCCACCATATAACAACCTGCAAAGCAAAAGCCTGAAAGGGCACGCAGGAGTATCCAGAAACCGGCATCCACAAACATTGCATTCATCAAAACACTTGCCGACAGCAAGGCGGTGAGCGTGCTGAAAGTTCGCACATGCCCCGCACGGCGAACCAGATGGGGTATGAGAATGCACCCGATGGTAAAACCAACCGCCCAGCCGGTACCAATCCAGCCAAGCTGAAACGAGCTGAATCCTTCTATCTGGCCACGAATAGGAATGAGAATTCCATGCAGACCACCCCCCATCATGAGAAAGGCCATCCCGGCGAACAGGGCAAGCATGGGGGAAATTTGGCGAAACATGAGACTTCTCCGTCATCAGCCCGATTGTTTAGGGCACCGCAACAATCTCCCATTCTACACAATTTTTTGGGAGGGTAATTTTTCTTAAATCCCCAAATGAATTCCGCCAATGGCAGAACACGACATGAAATGTCTTTTATGTCTTGTTTGCGGTATTCAGCTCTGCCAACCGGGCTTTTACCGCCAGCAGGTCTTGCCAGGCCAGTTTTTTGTGCACCGGGGTTCTCAACAGATAATCCGGGTGAAG
>QILU01000157.1 GCA_003233475.1 Ahrensia sp. | reverse complement strand
TGCCAAACAATTCTTCTGCGCTGTGTTTCAATCCAAGCAGGGCGCTAGAGACATGGGGCAACCAGGCTTCCCCATCAATCGTTAGGATCACCCCCCGCGCCTGACGGGTGAACAGCTGAGCCCCAATGTGGTTTTCGAGATTGCCGATGCGTTGACTGACCGCCGCCTGCGTTATTCGCATTTCCTGCGCAGCTGCGGTGAAACTTCCTGTTCTCCCGGCGGCCTCGAATGAACGAACCCATTCAAGCGGCAGGTTTTCTATTCTTCGAGAAGCCATAAGAAAATCTTTGTCTTACGGGCGGAATTGCTGACTTGAAGTTATGGCAATAGAAAGCCTAATTGTCACTATCGAAACCGAATCCCTTGCTTGAAATCTTGTTAGAAGAGGCGCTCCTGATGACTTCAGTCACACTTTTGGAAAATGGTTCAGGAATTTCTCTTGAGCACGGCGGCGAAAAGTCTGCGCGCTTCCATGCTGTTTGGTTGCGGGATAACGCGTGGAACGAGGAAACCCGGTCCAGCGACAACGGGCAGCGGTTGATTACGCTGGCAGATATTCCCGCCGATACGAGAATAGAAAAGGCCGAGATTGAAGGAAATAAATTGCGTCTGATTTTCAAACCGGAAGGAAAGACCATTGAATATAATACGCAATGGTTGATGGAGCATTCCTATGACCGAGCGGGGGTTACGCCCTCCGGTTGGGTGGCCTCTGGAATCGAAACATGGGACAGCGCGCTGATGGATAACGTTCCAACCGGTGATTTTGCGGAAGTTCAGAATTCCAGGGAAGCGCTGGGCGATTGGCTTCAAAAGGTTTCACGATACGGGTTTGGCAAGCTGGTGAACGGGCCGAGCGAGCCCGGATCATTGATGAAGGTCGTGGAATTGTTCGGTTATGTGCGGGAAACCAATTACGGTCGTCATTTTGAGGTGCGAACCGAAGTTAACCCCACAAATCTCGCCTATACCGGCCTTGGCCTGCAGGCTCATACCGATAATCCTTATCGTGATCCGGTACCAACTTTGCAAATATTGTACTGTCTGGAAAGTTCTGCTGCTGGAGGGGATAATATGGTGGTGGATGGCTTTTCTGCCGCTTTGCGCCTGCGTGAGGAAAACCCGGAATGGTTTAATGTGCTGGCAAAATATTGCGCCAATTTTGACTATTCGGGTGAGGCGGGGGTGACGCTTCGTTCCCGCCGCCCGATGATTGAACTTGCCCCCGATGGGGAGTTGATTGGAATTCGTTTCAACAACCGCTCTTTGGCGGCCATCACCGATGTGCCTTTTGAGGAAATGGAAACCTATTATGCAGCGTATAGAAGATTGGGTGAAATTATTGACGACCCGGCCATGGAAGTGAGTTTTCGTCTCAAGCCGGGGGAGAGCTTTATTGTAGATAACACCCGCGTTCTCCACGCGCGCAAAGGATATTCCGGTTCCGGCACCCGCTGGTTGCAGGGGTGTTATGCAGATAAGGACGGGTTGTTTTCCACCCTCGCGTCCCTTCAATCCCCAATTATGGAGGCCGTAGAATGAGCAAGCCGGATTTCAGTTCTCTCACCCGCGAAAACATTGTGGCGTTTATCGGTGATATATTTGAACGTCGCGGCGGCGAAGAATACCTGGGTGAAGCGGTAACCATGGCCGAGCACATGCTGCAAGGGGCGCATTTTGCGGAAAAAGCCGGGGAGCCGGAGGTGATAATTGTATCGGCGCTGTTGCATGACATTGGCCATTTCACCAGCGAATTCGGTTCCTTTTCCATGGACGACACCAAAGACAGGCTCCACGAAGAGGCGGGCGCCATGGTGCTGGAAAGGTTTTTTCCGACATTGGTTACAGATTGTGTGCGCTATCACGTAGGGGCGAAACGGTATTTATGCGCCACCAAACCGGATTATTTTAAGCGCCTGTCCCAGGCTTCAATCCATTCCCTCAAGCTGCAGGGCGGGCCGATGGATGACGAAGAAGTGGCGGAATTTGCGAAGAACCCCAATTTGAAAGACATCATCAAGGTGCGCTATTACGATGATGCGGGCAAACGAAAAGATATGGAAACTCAGCCCTATTCCTATTATGCCCCGATGGTTCAACGCATTGTGGATGGGGTGGCCGGGTGAGGTTCTAAAATCTGCTAAAACCCTGTAGAATTGGGTAATTCACCGGATTCTGCGGATTTTCCCATGCCCAATGCTGTCTCAAAAAATTTGACCAATCAATCTCCCATTCATTGTGGACACAATGCTTTTTTGTCCGACGGGGTTATGGTTCAATTGACCAAGGGCCTGCCAAAATCGATCTTTGAGGGGGTTGTTGCCCACGGCAAATGGGTGGCTTCCGCAGAGGCGCTGGATCTGGCCCGCATGGCTAATGAGAACCCGCCAAAACTAAGAATGCTGGATGCTAGGGGCGAACGGGCCGATCATGTGGAATATCACCCGGCCTACCACGCGTTGATGCGAAAAGGGGTGTCGATTGGATTGGGCAGCTCGATCTGGGATTCTGGCGGAGAAGAAAAGGGCAATCGGAATTTTATTCGAGCGGTGCGCTTCATGCTGACATCGCAACTGGAAATGGGGCACACCTGTCCGCTCACCATGACCAACGCATCGGTGGCGGCGCTGATGACCCAGGAAGATGTATTGAAGGATTGGCTGGGGGGGATAATTTCGCGAAATTACGATTCCTCCCAGCGCTCAGCGAATACCAAAAAGGGTCTGACCATCGGCATGGGAATGACCGAACGGCAGGGCGGTTCGGATGTGCGCGCCAACACAACAAAAGCAAATAGGGGCAAGGATGGCCTGTGGCGGATTAGTGGAGAAAAATGGTTTTTCTCCGCCCCCATGTCCGACGCGTTTTTGGTGCTGGCCTATACGGGATCAGGAAAAAGCGCTGAATTGTCTTGCTTTTTATTGCCGCGTCTGCTGCCGGACGGGCAAAATAACGGTATGCAACTCCAGCGGTTGAAGGATAAACTGGGCAATCGCTCTAACGCTTCTTCTGAAGTGAAATTTGTTGAGTGTCTTGGTTCTCTGGTGGGCGGCGAAGGGGAGGGCGTTCGTACCATATTGGAAATGGTCACCCTTACCCGGTTGGATTGTGCTTTGGGATCGGCAGGGCAAATGCGGGCGGCATTATCCGAGGCAGTGCATCATTGCCGCCACCGCAATGCTTTTGGTAAAAAGCTGATCGACCAGCCTTTGATGATAAGGGTGTTCGCGGATCTGGCGCTGGACGTGGCAGCGGCACAGGCGTTAAGTCTGCGTTTGGCCAGAAGTTTTGACCGCGCCGGGGAAAACAAAGTGGAAGCCGGGTATGCGCGATTAATGACGCCGGTAATAAAATACTGGGTTTGCAAAAGCGCTTCTGCGGTTA
>QILU01000021.1 GCA_003233475.1 Ahrensia sp. | reverse complement strand
GGTTTTTTCATTAAGACAACATCCGCCGCCTTGGCCGCTTTTTGAACCAGTGCACTTCTGTCAGCCGTAATCAGCACCGCCGGAAAATCCGCACCCAATTTTGCCCGTAGCGAAGCAATCACTTCCAACCCGGTTTCGCTGTCCAGATGATAATCGGCAACAATTACGTCTGGAGCATTCTTTGAGCTGGAGCCGTATTTTGACAACCAGCGCTCCAACTCTTCCGATTTCTCGAATGTGTGAACAATGCATCCCCACCCCCCAAGCAGGCTTTTCATGCCGTCAAGAATGCGGGGTTCATTGTCGATGCACAAAACGGTCAACCCGGATAAGTCCAGTTTTGGGGTTGGTCTTTCTTTTGCAACACTTGCAATGTTTTCATTGGCCAGGCTCAATGGTGCCGAGACACTAAAGGTGCTGCCTTTACCGGGTGCTGTTTTCAAATCTATTGTATGGCCCAGTGTTGCTGCCAGACGTTGCACAATAGAAAGCCCCAGACCCAATCCCGGGGCGGCCAATTTGCCTTCTTCCAGCCGACGGAACTCCTCAAAGATTATTTTGTGATCCTCTTTTTTGATACCCAGTCCGGTGTCAGTAACGGTAAATACAATTTTGTTTCGCTTAATCTTTGCATCCACTGTGACGGTGCCGGTCCGGGTGTATTTAATGGCGTTCGAAACGAGGTTTTGAAGCAGACGGCGCAACAGGCTGTAATCAGATTCCACATGAAATCCATTAGAGATCACATTGAGTGTAAGCCCCTTGGCTTCGGCGATTGGCAGGAATTCTGATTCCAGTTTGTTGAACATGCGCGCCACCGGAAAGCTTGTGACGTTGGGAACCAGCGCCCCGGAATCCAGCCGAGATATGGCAAGCACCGCCCCGATAATATCCTCAACAGATTCTAGCGCGTCATCAATATTCCCCGCAATTTTTCGGGACGGATTTTTGGCCAGCTGCTCCACCAGGCTGGACGTATAGAGCCTCGCCGCATTTAACGGTTGCAAAATGTCATGGCCCACTGCGGCCAGAAACTTGGTTTTGCTGCTGTTGGCAGCTTCCGCTGCTTCCCTTGCGGATGCCAAATCCTGGTTGAGGCGGGTCAGCTCTTCCGTTCGTTCCTGAACCCTTCGTTCAAGTGTCTCATTTGCATCCTGCAGTGCCCTTGCCGCGGTGGCTTTTTCAGTTGTGTCGTTCCACGATATTACCAGCCCCCCATCGGGCACGGTTTTGGTGAGAATTTCAATTATCCGCCCGGAATCGGCAAGCATGATTTGCGACGGTCTGTCGGTTTCCAGAAGCTGCTTCGTAAGCTCTTCCCCATTCCCCATGGATTGGTCCATTTTGAAAGAAATGGCGTCGGCCAGCACCGTAAGTGGCGTTCCCGCCTGTCCCAATTCCATGGGAATGTCCAACAGGGCCCGAAATTGCCTGTTCCAACTGGACAGGCGAAATTCCTTGTCGAATACGCTGATACCCTGATCAACCTGATCAAGCGCTGTTTGCAATAGATCACGATTGTATTGAATGGCCTCTGACGCATCATCCAGCAATTGAATCGTTGTTTCCCCAACCGGATCATGTTTTTTCAAAAGCAGAGACATCACCAGCCGCGAAGATGCCGCCCCAACCGCACTGGCAAGCAATTGTTCCGCATGTTGAATGACATCATCCCCGGCCAATTCACGGCTGACATGAACCATATCGTTTTCCCGGTAAAAGGCGGCGAATGCCCGCTCACAACGTTCCGGCCCCAGGTAGTTGGCCACCACATGTTCCAACTCAGCCACGGTTACAGAACGGCCATCCCGTTCCAGAATGTTGTCCGACCGGTGCCCCAATATCCAAAACACCCCGGCTTGCATTCGCTCAATCGGTTTGGGTTGGCGAATAAATGAGGCGAGGCAGTAGGTCAGGGTATTGGCCAATAGACTGAATATTACCCCGTGGTTCAAGGGAGTGGCATCAAGCCCGAAAAGGCTTTGCGGGCGTAACCATTCAATGCCAAGTGGCCCAAATTCCAGCAGGGGGGATGAAACGTCCAACACGGTGGGCATGAAAAGCGTGTAGGACCACACTGCAAATCCGGCCCCCATACCCCATAACGCGCTTAATTCTGTCGGCCTGCGCCAGAACATTCCAAGAAAGAATGCCGGGGCAAACTGGGCAATTGCCGCGAACGACAACAGACCGATGGAAGCAAGTGCGGCTGAATCCCCGACCACCTGAAAATAGGCATAGGCAAGGGCGAGTATTATGAAAATAGAAGTGCGTCGGATATTCAGCAATTTGTTGGCCATGTCCTGCCTGCGGCCAAAGTGATTGGCCCTTTGACGGCGAAGAATAAGTGGCAAAACCAGGTTATTGGAAATCATGATAGCAAGCGCAACACAGGCCACAATCACCATTGCTGTTGCTGCCGACAGGCCGCCCAAAAATACCAAAAGAGACACCGACCATGCATCATTTCCCAAAGGCAGAGCCAGCACATAATTGTCTGCATTCACGCTGCTGCCAAAGGTCAACATTCCGGCCACGGCTACAGGAATCACAAACAAATTGATCAACACCAGATAGAGCGGAAACAACCATCGAGCGGTTTTGACTTCTTCCAGGGAATGGTTTTCCACAACCCCGACATGGAATTGACGGGGCAGCATAACGAAGGCGCAAAATGACAGCAGCGTGAATACAATGAATGTTGACGGGGTAATCTCAGCGGTGAAATTTGCCGCAACGAATTCTGACTCCTGCGCCTTTGAAATCAAATCCCCAATTCCATCGAACAGATAAAATGTGACGAACAGGCCAACAGTCAGGAACGCCAAAAGTTTGACGATTGATTCTGTTGCCACCGCCAGCATTAATCCTTCCTGGTGTTCGGTGGCATCTGCGTGCCGGGTGCCGAACAAAATCGCGAACAGGGCGAGCATCAGCGAGACGAAAAACGATGTGCCAATTGGCGCCCCGGCAATTCCCAATACGCTCGGCTGGAACTGGCCGATCATTGTATCAACCGAGCTGGAAATAGCCTTCAGTTGCAAAGCAATATAGGGCACGGTGCCCAGAACCGCTATGATCGCAGCCATTGCGCCGACGGCTGTGCTCTTGCCGTAGCGCGATGCAATAAAGTCTGCAATTGATGTTATTCGCTCGGCTTTTGCAATTGCAATGATGTGGCTGAACAAGGGGTACCCGATGGTTATCATCAACACCGGACCAAGGTAGATGGCCAGAAAATCCAACCCGGATACCGCCGCCAGGCCCACCGAACCAAAAAAGGTCCAGGACGTACAATAAACCGCCAGCGACAGCGCATAAGCGCATAAATTGCCGAACGGGAGCGTTGCGATCTGCTTGATGACAGTTTACGTCGCCGGTCGCCGTAACTGGCCACTACGAACAGGAACAACAAGTAAGCAACTGCAGCAAATACAATGCCCCACGCCTGCATAATTATCTCCAATACGACCCCGGTTCTTCTCTAAATCAACACAGCTGGGCCGTACTGTCCAGAATACCTGGTTTTTCCGGCGAGTATATTCTCAAAATTTTGTTAACTATTGATTAACCATGTGTTAACAATCCGGTGTGCAAATCGCCAAATAGCGAACTCAAACTTGCTTGAGGCCAGGGGGCGCAAATACTTCGCATTCAGGTTAAATAGCAATTATTAAACAAGAGGCACGTTTGTAGCCTCACAAATTATATGAAGAGAGAAGAAACATGCTGTCAGAATTTAAAGAATTTATTGCAAAAGGAAACGTTATGGATCTCGCCGTTGGCGTGATCATTGGGGCCGCATTTGCTGCCATCACAGCGTCATTGGTTGGTGACATTATCATGCCGATAGTCGGCGCTATATTTGGTGGTCTGGATTTTTCCAACTACTTCGTTGGCCTCTCAAGTTCCGTGGATGCATCCACACTGGACGCTGCTAAAGATCAGGGTTCTGTACTTGCCTATGGTAGTTTCCTTACAGCTATCGTGAACTTCATAATTATAGCATTCATCATTT
>QILU01000204.1 GCA_003233475.1 Ahrensia sp. | reverse complement strand
CGGGTTTGAACGGGCGGTGACGTGGCATGCCTGGGGAACCTGGATTTATCGGTTTTTTCTTTTTTTGGGGATAGCGCTGCTGATTTATTCGTTTTTTATCAAGGCCCTGGCGATTTTTTTGTTCGTAGTGGAAATTGCCTGGTTTATTGCTTTCCCCATTTTTCGGGAACTGAAGGAGTGGTGGTCGATGCGCGATCAAATAATAAAGAAACGACGATCCTGGATTTCTTTTTCGATATTTATCGGGCTGATCATTTTGTCAATTCTGCCCCTGTCTTACAAGGTCGAGGTGCCTTCGCTTTTAAGCGCATCCAATGAAGTGACAATTTTTCCGCCTGTTGCCGGTCGATTGACGGCGTTGAAAACCTGGGACGGGCGGCTGGTAGGGGCGGGGGAGGTGTTGGCTAAAATGGAGTCTCCTTCCCTCAACAAGGATGTTTTGCTCACCGTTCGCAAAATAGCGCTGATTGAACGACGGCTGGCGCGGGGCAATGCTGATGCAATTGATGGGGCTTCCCGTCGGGTGTTAATCAGTGAATTGGCAACAGAGCGTGACACACTAAAAGGGTTTGAAAAGCGGCGGGCTGAACTCACAATCCGCGCTCCAATTTCCGGTGTTGTGGTAGATATTGACCCGGCCATTCACCCCGGCCGCATGGTGGCACGCACCCATGCCATGTTTCGTATAAGGGCGTTGGGAGAGGGAGTGCTTCGCGGGTTGGTGCGCGAAGAACAGATTGGCCGCATTGGGATCGGGGCAAAGGGTATTTTTGTTCCAGACGATCCCGCAATGCGCACGTTTGATGTATTGTTGAAGAAAATGGGTCAAACGGCGGTTGCCCGTTTGCCGGATAAGGAATTGGCGCAACTTTTTGGCGGGAAAATTCCTGCGCGGGCAGGGGAGAACAATTCGTTCCTCCCGGTGGGGAGTTTTTATCCGTTGTTGATGGCTCCTGACGAGGAAATAATTGAATTTCCTCAAACAATTCGTGGAGTTGTTTTGCTTGAAGGGGAGCGGCGCTCTTTTGCCGGTCGTGTTTTGCGGCGGGTCGCAGGGGTTCTAATTCGGGAGAGCGGATTTTAGACCCTGTTCAAGTTTAGCGTGCTCGGCTAAGCCGCATGGATGGCGAGTAAAAATAAATCTCGGGCGATCATGTTGCAGGGCACCGGCTCTGATGTGGGTAAAACCGTGCTGGTGGCTGGCCTTTGCCGATTGGCGGCGCGGCGTGGATTAAAGGTGCGCCCGTTTAAGCCGCAAAATATGTCTAACAATGCTGCTGTCGCAGAAGTGCCGCTTACTGACGGAACCGGCGGTGAAATTGGCCGTGCTCAATGGTTGCAAGCACTTGCCTGCGGTGTTCCCTCCAGCGTGGACATGAACCCGATCCTGTTAAAACCCCAATCAGAAACGGGCAGTCAAATCATTGTTCATGGCAAGGTTTGGGGGGCAGCAAAGGGCAGGGATTACCAACGGCTGAAACCGCAACTGATGGATGCGGTGATGGAAAGCTTTACGCGAATTTCCCATGATGCGGATCTGGTTATTGTGGAAGGGGCCGGGTCCCCCGCTGAAATAAATCTCCGAGAAGGGGATATTGCCAATATGGGGTTTGCCAGTAAGGCGAAGGTTCCGGTGATATTGGTGGGGGATATTGATCGCGGCGGGGTGATTGCCAGTATTGTGGGAACCCACACTATTTTACCTGAAGAAGACCGCCGCCTTATCAAGGGTTTTCTCATCAACAAGTTTCGCGGTGATGTGAGCCTGTTTGATGAAGGGCTGGAGCAGATAGAAAAATTTACCGGGTGGCGGGGCTTTGGGGTGATTCCTTATTTACGGGAGGTTGCCCAGTTGCCAGCGGAGGATTCGCTTGCTTTGGAACAGGCAAATGGTGGGGACGAAAATGGCGCGATTGTGATCGTTCCGGTTTTGTCCCGCATCGCCAATTTCGACGATCTTGATCCGCTGAAACTGGAACCCGGGGTAAAACTGGTTTTCGTTTCTCCAGGGGATGCCTGGCCACAAAATGCCAAACTGGTTGTGTTGCCCGGCTCCAAATCCACGGTTGCAGATTTGATTCAATTCAAGGGTTTAGGCTGGGATGTTGAATTGTTGAATCATGTGCAGCGCGGCGGGCATGTGATGGGCATATGCGGCGGGTTTCAAATGTTGGGAAAAATTGTGCGCGACCCGAAAGGTGTTGAAGGAACGGAGCGAGAGAGCGAGGGTCTTGGTCTGTTGGATGTGGAAACAACACTGGTGTCGGCAAAAACCGTCTTAAACCAAAATGCGGTTGATGTTGAAACGGGAATGGAACTAACGGGGTATGAAATTCATATGGGGGTAACAACCGGCCCGGATTGCGCCCGCCCGATGGTGAAGTTTGAGAGCAAGTCTGACGGGGCGGTATCCCGGAGCGGCCAGATACGCGGGTGTTATTTGCACGGTTTGTTTTCCAGCGATAAATGGCGGACGCACTATTTACGCAAGATTGGGGTTGAAGCCAGCGGGATGAATTATCGCGACAAAGTGGATACTGCTCTTGATGCCCTGGCGGATCATCTGGAAAAAGTGGTGGATCCGGCAATTTTTGAAATCTCGTGATCGTTTAAGTTTTTGTCGCATTTGTGATTGACTTGCTCTTCGCAGAAAGATTAAGTCGTCGGTACAAATGGTTTTCGTCATGTCCCTTCAAAGGGATTCGAAGACAATAGGGAATGTGACGGGCTGACCCAATTCAGGAGCCTTAACCACAGCCGACCCCGCGACTGTAGCGGTGAGGCCTTGTCCACTAAGCCACTGTTTCTTTTGAAATGGGAAGGCGGGCACAGGTCTTTGATCCGCAGCCAGGAAACCTGCCATTTGTCCGGTTAAGAGCCGGGATATTGAAACAAAGCATCACGGAGGTTGTTATGCTTGCAACGAATACGAATACCCAACCCTTTGTCCTATCCGGCACCCAGCGGCTGACGACAGCCCTTTTTGCCTTCGCCTTTGGCAGTTTTCTGCTTTTTGGCGTGGCATTTTCCCAGCCCCAAATTCTGCACAATGTTGCTCACGATGCGCGCCACGCGATCGTTACGCCCTGCCATTAAGCTGATCTCATGTTGGTACGGGTTTTACTCGCTGCGATTTTCGCAGGTGTGCTCGCGGGTGGTTTTTCAACCGCAGTGCAATCTTATCGGGTCCTTCCGCTGGTTCTGGAAGCCGAGAGTTATGAAAACGGTGGAGCAGATGTGCGCTCAGGAGATGAGGGCAGCGGTGAGGCGTGGGCACCACAGGATGGGTTCGAGCGAATTGCCTATACCTTACTTTCCAATGTTTTGACCGGGGTGGCCTTCGCGCTGATTTTAACGGGCGGGATGTTGCTTTCACAAACCGGTATATCTGCGCAAGCCGGGCTGATCTGGGGAGCGTGCGGGTTTTTCGTGTTTGTATTGGCGCCCAATTTTGGCCTGCCGCCGCAACTTCCCG
>QILU01000101.1 GCA_003233475.1 Ahrensia sp. | reverse complement strand
GTTCCCAAACCGCTTCCCAAACGGCGCGGCCATAATCTGTCGGAACATTGATTTCAAAGCCCAGCTCCCCGGTGAAGGAAACCCGGAACAGGCGGGCAGAGACACCACAGACTTCACATTCCACCACGCTCATGTGGGGGAATTTTTCGTTGGATATATTTGCACCCCTGATCAATGGTTGAATTATCTCCCGCGCCTTTGGCCCTTGGATTGCGATTGTGGCCCATTGCTCTGTGGTGGAGGTGAGCCAGACATTCATTTTGGGAAATTCGGTTTGCAGGTAGTCTTCCATCATGTTCAATACGCGCGGCGCACCACCGGTGGTCGTGGTGATGTGGAAGCGGTCGTTGGAGATTTTACCGATTACTCCATCATCATAAATAAAACCGTCCTCCCGCAACATAATGCCGTATTTGGCACGGCCGGATTTTAATTTGCCCCAGCCATTGGTGTACATAATGTCCATGAAGGCGGCGGCATCGGGGCCGACAATTTCAATTTTGCCCAGGGTGGAAGCATCAAAAATCCCGGCGGCTGACCGCACCGTTTGGCACTCGCGATCCACCGCCTGGTGCATGGTTTCGCCTGATCCGGGGAAATACCTGGCGCGTTGCCAAAGGGCGACAGGTTCAAACTCTGCCCCTTGCTCAACCGCCCATTCATTGATGGGGGTTTTGCGGTTGACGTCAAACAATTGGCCCCGGTTGGGGCCGGTGAAAGAAGCAAATGTTGTGGGGGTATAGGGCGCGCGAAAAGTGGTGAGGCCAACTTCCGGGATGGGTTTGTCCAGCAGTTTTGCGGCAATGGCGAGGCTGTGCATATTAGACAATTTGCCCTGATCTGTGGCCATGCCCGTGGTGGTGTAGCGCTTTACGTGCTCAATGGAGTGCATGCCTTCGCGCACGGCCAGAGCGATGTCTTTCGCAGATACATCGTGTTGAAAATCAACAAAGGCTTTGCCTTTTTCAGCTGATGTTCCGGTGGCTCCAATGGTGCCGCCAGCGGTTGAAACATCGTGTTCTATTTTGATCTTTTGAGCTCGTGTACCTGCGGCCTTTGCGGCTTCCGCAAAAACATCGCTCAAATCATCGGTGCCGTTGCAGCCGCCAATTGAGACACAGTTTTGCGGGCTTTCCCCCGGTAGGAAGCGGTTGGTTTTTTCGTCCCATTGGGGTTTGCCGCGGGATTGGGAATAGAGATGCAGGGAGGGGGTCCAGCCCGCTGACAGGATAAGCGCGTCAATCTCAAATTCCTCATGTCCATCTGCATTGGAGTTTTTGACCACGCACATGGTGTTTACCCGAAGCCTGCCTGCGGTGCCGGAAACATGGGCGTTGGTGATTATTTTAATGCCAAACTCATCGGCCTGTTTTTGCAATTCGTTCGAGACACTTTCACGATGGTCAACAATTACCGGAATTTCTGTGCCCACTTCGGCCAAATCAAACGCGGCGGCATAGGCGGTGTCGCAAGACGTATAAACCCCAATCCGATTGCCAATTTTTACCCCGTATTTGTTTAAGTAAGTCTGGGCAGCTCCGGCGAGCAATATGCCGGGGCGGTCATTGTCGGGGAACACCATGTGGCGCTCAATAGCACCCTGGGCGATGATGACTTTTTCAGCCCGCACCTGCCACATGCGTTCGCGCGGCAGCGCCACGTCGGGGCGGGAAAGGTGGTCGGTTACACGCTCACTCAAGCCGACCATGTTTTGCTGGAAATAACCAAAGCCCGTGGTGCGGGTGAGCAGGCGCACATTTGGCATGGTTTTAAGGTTTGCTACCATTTGAGCCGCCCATTGCTGGCCGGATTGTCCGTCAATTAAAATATCTGTATCGGACAAAAGCCAGCCGCCCATGGCCGGATTTTCGTCGCAAAGTATGACGTTCTTGTTTTTGTCAGCAGCGGTTTTTGTAGCCATCAGCCCGGCGGCTCCGCCACCAATCACCAGCACATCACAATGGGCAAAGCGGTTGGAATAGTGGTCGGGGTCGGGTTCAGTTGGCGCGCGGCCAAGCCCTGCGGCTTTGCGGATTATGGGTTCATAAAGTACGTCCCAGGCTTTGGCCGGCCATTTGAAAGTCTTGTAATAAAACCCCGCGGCAAACAAAGGTGAAAACAGGTTGTTTATCCCGCCCACATCAAATTCCAGTGTGGGAAACCGGTTTTGGCTGATGGCTTTCATGCCGTCATAAATTTCCTGCACGCTGGCGCGAACATTGGGCTGGCTGCGGCCTCCATGGTTGGTTTCATCCCGTGAAATTCCCATCAAGGCATTGGGTTCTTCCACTCCGGCTGCCATCACCCCGCGCGGACGGTGATATTTGAACGAACGCCCCATCAGATGCACCCCATTGGCTAACAATGCAGAAGCGAGAGTGTCCCCTTCAACCCCTTCAAAGTTTTTCCCATCGAAGGTGAAACTAACAGGCCTGGCACCAAGGCGGGAACCCCGGGCAGGAATGCGGAAAGGTTGATTGCTCACGGAGAGACCTTTCCTTGTTGATCGAAGGAAGCAGACAAAAAGTAGTGTTTACCTCCTCCTTGTGGGGAGGTCGAAGCTTGCGTGAGCAAGGTTCGGGTGGGGGTGAACTTGCCTCCATCGCTTGAATAATTTGTTGAAAAAATACCCCCACCCGAACCCTGTCTTTGACAGCGTTCGACCTCCCCACAAGGAGGAGGTTGGTTAGTTGGGGCAGAAAATAGTTTTCTTAATGCTAAACTCATTTCATCAACTCCGCGATTTCTTTTTTGCTGGGGCGGGGTTGGCCTGCTTTATAGACCTTCAGGAATTTATCCGTGACCGTGTTGCGAACGGCATTGAAAAAACGGCCACAGCCATGGATATGACGCCAGCGTTCCAGGTTCACCCCTTTGGGGTTATCGCGCATAAAAAACATCGCTTCAAATTGTGCGTCCGACATTTCTTCCATATTGGAAGGGCGGGTAATATGAGCCTGCCCGGCATTGGCAAATTCCAATTCCGGACGATCATCTTCGCAATAGGGGCAATGGATTAAGAGCATGGTGTGTTTCCCTAATGCGCCACGGCGGCGGCGGCGGCCTCATCAATCAACCGGCCGTTACGGAAGCGATCGAGGGTGAAGGCGGCGTTGATCTTGTGGGGTTCATCCCGGGCAATGGTGTGGGCGAAAACGTGGGCGCTTCCCGGTGTAGCCTTGAACCCGCCGGTGCCCCAGCCGCTGTTTACATACAAGCCCTTAACCGGGGTTTTGCCTAGAATAGGAGAGCGGTCGGGGGTGACATCCACAATACCACCCCAGGTGCGCAGCATCTTCATGCGGCTGAATATTGGGTACAGCTCAATAATTGCATCCAGGGTGTGTTGTAAAATATGCATGGAGCCGGTTTGGGAATAGGAGAGGTAGCTGTCTGTTCCCGCACCAATGACCAACTCCCCCTTGTCGGATTGGGAAATATAGGCGTGCACCGCGTTGGACATGGCGACGCAAGGGAAAATTGGTTT
>QILU01000011.1 GCA_003233475.1 Ahrensia sp. | reverse complement strand
AATAATTTCGTTTTCCAATATTTTTGCGATGCAGGAGCCTTCTTTAATGGCCAGGCCGTGGGAGATGGAAAAGCGTTCGTCCAATGTTCCGTCCACACGATAATCATGATCCTTGATGTCTCGAGCTATTTGGAAATCAGCGGTTAAGGTGCCGCCCAGTGCAACGTTCAATTCCTGAATACCCCGGCAAATTGCCAGCACGGGGACACCACGCTTTATGGCGGTGCGAATGAGGGGCAGGGTGGTTGAATCCCGTTCATGGTCAAACGGTTCATGGCCCTTTGTCTCTTCTTCACCATAATTTGATGGATGAACATTGGTGCGCGATCCGGTTACCAGCAATCCGTCCACCCGCGACAGGAGCGATGCAATATCCAACCGATCGCCGGCGCTGGGCACACCAAGGGGTATAACGTTCGCCACATCAATTGCCGCATCAATATATGTGGTGGGTACGGCGTGCCACATATACGGGGCAAGTTCTTTGTAATCGGTGGTGACGGCGATGATGGGTGTTGGCATGGGTGTCAATTCGGGGCTGTCAATTTTATTGGGTTTAAGAAAGTAGTGTAAGCGATGATCAGTTTGGGGGCAATAATATCGGTTTGTTTTTGTATTAATTTACTAATCAGCAAAAACACCTTGAACTTTGTTCGCTTTTCCTTTGTAACACACAGCAATTCCATTCAGTATTTATTGCTGCGGAATTTATCGTTTGTTCAGCACAATTTTGGTGGACGCGTAATCAAGTTTAACTGCCGTGGTGGAGTTCCTGTCCCGGCGTATTTTGTGAACACATTGGGAGGATAATCCATGGATAGACGTTCATTTATAAAGAAGGCCGGCCTCGTCGGCACAGTTGGTGCAGCAGCGACGCTCGCCACACCTGCATTGTCGCAAGGCATCAAGGAAATGGTTGTTGTTAGTACATGGCCACGGGATTTTCCGGGTCTTGGTCTACCGGCGCAGCGTCTTGCTGCCCGTATTACCGAGCTAACTGAAGGCCGCATTACAACTAAATACTTCGCCGCTGGTGAACGTGTTGGTGCTTTTGATGTGTTTGATGAAGTTGCCTCTGGTAACTCTCAAGCCTATCTGGCTGCTGAGTACTACTGGAAAGGCAAGCACGCAGGCTTCTCACCTTTCACCGCAATTCCGTTCGGTAAAACTTATACTGAAATGGACGCGTGGATTAAATACGCTGGTGGTCAGGAACTTTGGGATGAGTTGAGCGCTGAGTTCGGCTTGAAAGCATTTGCTGCCGGTAACACCGGTGTTCAAATGGGCGGTTGGTTCAACAAAGAAATCAACTCTGCTGACGACCTTAAGGGTCTTAAAATGCGTATCCCGGGTCAAGGCGGTGACGTCATGGCTAAATTGGGCGCATCCCCTGTATCGCTTCCAGGCGGTCAAATTTATGAAAACCTTGTATCAGGCGCAATCGATGCGACTGAGTGGGTTGGTCCATATAATGACTACTTCATGAAGTTTTATGAAGCTGCGAAATACTACTACTTCCCTGGGATGCACGAGCCAGGCGCTCAGCTTGCTATGGGTATGAATAAAGCGTGGTGGGATGCATTGGGCAAAACAGATCAGCAGATCATTAAAGCCTGCTGTAATGAAGAAAATGCTCAAACAATGGCTGAAACCAACGCAAACAACGGCGAATACCTTAACAAACTGGTTACGGAAAATGGCGTTCAATTGCGTGAGTTCAACGATGATGTTTATGACGCATTCGGTGGTGCCGCAAAAGAAGTGTTTGAAGAAGCCCGTGATCACAGCCCATTGGCTGCCAAGATTCTTGATGCCGCTGCTGCAGCGCGTACTGAGATTGGTTCATGGACGGCGAAATCTGACATGGCTTATGTTGTTCAGCGTAACCGCGTTCTCGGCATCGAGTAAGCCTCGACGTTTTGCACTGGGATAATTGGTGCAAACAAATTTAAGGACGGGGCTATTTTCGGCCCCGTCTTTTTTCAAATAAAGACGGTTAAAAAATAATCGCAGATTTTCCGGCCCTTGTTGCGCCGCGATATCAGTATGCTGGGAGGCGCCGGGCTAAACATGAGTTTGAGTGTGACAGTCAGGGATGCCCCGTTTGATAAAACAAAATTCATCACCCGCGGTTTTGGCTGGGCAATGCTTGCCACACTGGTGATATGGAACTTCAATAATATTTTGAACCTGAGCTTCAATTGGCCGGGGGCCCGTTTTTTTATTGATGGCGGTATTGGGAGCGAAGGCGGTTGGCGCTCGGTTTTTCAATTTGCCTTGTATGCTTTGGGCATTGGGCTGGCCGTTGGCTGGGTTTATTGCAGCCAACACATTTCCTTGCGCCGGGACGCTGAGCGTATTTCTAATTTTAATCGGTACCTGGTGCGCGGCGCATTTTTTGCTGTTTTGTTTGTCGGGGTTGGTGATCTTATTGTTTCTTTTCTTCGGATTGAGGGAATGTTGCAATCGGTTGTTGGTGAAGATTTAACCCGCGAACTTGGGCGCTCACAATTTCGCGGCCCGTGGCTTCATGTGCCTTTGATGATTTTGGGCATGCTGGTGGCATTGCGGGCTAAGACATTGGGCTTTCACTGGTTGGCGTTGTTGATTGTGATTGCTGAATTGGCGATTGTTATTACGCGGTTTGTTTTCTCCTATGAGCAGGCGTTCATGGGGGATTTGGTGCGCTTTTGGTATGCGGCGCTGTTTTTGTTTTCCTCGGCCTATACATTGCTCGAAGAGGGGCATGTGCGGGTCGATGTTTTTTATGCGGGCTTCAAGAATAAGACCAAGGGTTTCGTTAATGCTGTCGGAACCCTCTTGCTTGGCATGAGCCTGTGCTGGGTTATTTTAGTTTTTGGATTGGACGGAAAAAGTGCAATCGTTTACGGGACGGTTTCAAACTTTGAAATTTCCCAATCGGGCTTCGGCCTTTATGTGAAATATTTGATGGCTTTGTTTCTGGTGATTTTTGCGGTCACCATGTTAATTCAATTTGTCAGCTACTTGATGGAATCGGTCGCCGATTATCGTGAAGAAGAAGGCACACGGTTGAACCGCGAAATTACAATTGATTAGAGATTTAGGGCAGTAAAAATGGAACTCGTATTTCTCGCACTTTTGGTTTTGCTTATGGCACTTGCCCTGGGTTCCGGTTATCCGGTGGCCTTTGCGCTGCCTGGTTCAGCTATTCTTTCAATTGCAGCAGCGGCCCTTTTTGGTTGGCTTTTTACTGGTGACATGGATTCTTATTTTTCCCAAGGGGGGCCGGGGCAATGGCTTTCGGCGGGTGTGACAAACCTTCGAGGGATCTATTGGGAGGTGGAGCGGGATACGCTGATTGCTATCCCGCTGTTCATCTTTATGGGCATTATGCTGCAGCGCTCAAAAATTGCTGAGGATCTGCTTTTGACCATGGCGCAATTGTTTGGGCCGGTGCCCGGTGGCCTTGGAGTTTCGGTGGTGTTTGTGGGGGCGTTGCTGGCGGC
>QILU01000091.1 GCA_003233475.1 Ahrensia sp. | reverse complement strand
CCAACATTTTTACGTGATCCAAAACCGCATGGACATTAACCGGGAGACGCTCAACCGGGCGCTCATCCGAAAACACTTCCATACGATCAACAAGCCGAACAATCCTGTCGGTCTCATCAGTGATCAGCTTTGTCAGCAACCGCTCGTCTTCACCGCCCGAACTTTCGAGCAATTGTGCGGCCCCGCGAATTCCGGAAAGCGGGTTTTTGATTTCATGGGCCAACATGGAGGCAAGCCCGGTAACGGTGCGCGCCGCGCCACGGTGGGTAAGTTGTTTGTCCAGCGTATCGGCCATGGATCGAATTTGCAGTTGGACAACCACACTGCCGGGGTTTTCCACCACAGGGGCCACATACACATCCACCAGACCGCTTTCCCCTAAACGTGGAGACGACACAGCGATTTTGTATGCGCTCATGGGAGAGTGAGATTTTCGCACCTGTTCGATCAACGGGTGCATGGGGGAACGGGGGGGAAGAAACCAATCGAGCTTCCGCTTTTTTAGAATTGAATAACTGCTGGCAAAAAAGACTTCCGCAGCACCATTGGCAAATTCGAATGTACCCTGCCGATCGATCATAAAAACGGGATTGGGGAGCGCGTTAAGCACCGAGTTCTGAAGCGCCACCGCTCCCATCACGCTGCAATCCGGCTTGCGGGTGTGGGCTCACTGACGTGTTGGAAAATGTCTTCAATTATCTTCGCGACTTCAGCGGGATTATTGCTTGTCATCATTTGGCGGCGCGGGGCGTCAAAATTTTGATCTTTCGGCAGATGGTCGCAATACCAGCCCAAATGTTTGCGGACGTTTCGGATGCCCAATGGCTGGCCGTAAAACGACAGCATGGCATCATAGTGCCGGGCAATCAGACCTGCCAGTTCTGCACCATAGGGCGTTACAGACATTTCCTCACCGTTCAGGGCAGCCCCGATTTGCCCGGGTAACCACGGAGAACCATAGCTGGCCCGGCCGATCATCACTCCGTTTGCGCCGGATAATTTTAGTGCCAGTTTTGCCTGGTCCAATGAGCCGATATCGCCGTTGACTATCAACGGAATATCAATCGCTTCCCCCACGGCGGCAATTTTTACCCAATCGGCCTTACCTTTGTAAAACTGGTTTCTGGTGCGCCCGTGAACCGTTATCATTTGCACCCCGGCCTGTTCTGCCCGATGGGCCAGTTCCGGCGCATTGAGCGAATTTTCATCCCACCCAAGGCGCATTTTCAAAGTTACGGGAAGGCTGGTTGAACCCTGCACCGCTTCAATTAACTTCAAAGCGTGATCCAGATCCCGCATCAGGGCGGAACCGGAATAACCGGTGGTGACCCGTTTTGAAGGACAGCCCATATTTATATCAATGACAGAGGCTCCGGCCTGCTCGGCCATTTTGGTTGCTTCAGCCATCCATTTGGCTTGCCGCCCGGCCAATTGAACAATATGCACCGGCAGACCCGCGCCTTCCGCCTTTAAGCGCATTTCCTGCTGTCCGGTTGTCAACGCTTCGCTGGCCACCATTTCGGAAACCACCATTCCTGCACCCATTTCCCAGGCCAGTTTGCGAAAAGGCACGTCAGTCACCCCGGACATGGGTGCAAGAAATGCCCGATTGCGAAGGGGAATCCCGCCAATATAAATCTGATTTTGCATATTTTTTAGGCATTTGTCTGACATGCCGTTTTTCTAAGCAGGATTTTGTCCCTACGCAAGGCAAATAGTTGCAGCCTGACCATTAGCGTGGCAAAACCCATTGTTATGGGACAAGATGTGAAAACCACGAAGAACGGAGTTGTTATCGTCGCCGCCGGGCGCGGTGAACGGGCCGGGCTTGAGGGCGGGCCAAAACAATATCGAAAGCTCGCTGGGAAAACTGTGCTGGCCCGCGCGCTCCAGCCGTTTCTTGATCATGGAGACATCAGCAAAATTGTAGTTGTGTTTCACGCCGATGATCAGTCCCTATATTCAGCAGCAGTCAGCGCCCATTCCAAATTGCTCCCCCCGGTAACAGGCGGGGCAACCAGGCAGCAATCTGTTTTGGCCGGGCTGGTGGCGCTGGAGGAACATCAACCGGAAAATGTTTTTATCCATGATGCGGCTCGACCTTTTGTTTCCGGTAGTCTTATTTCCCGGATTGGTGATGCCCTGACAAATTCACCTGCTGCCCTGCCCGCCCTTCCGGTTGCTGATACGTTAAAGCGTGTGGGAGATAACGGACTGATCAAAGAAACGGTTTCGCGTGATGGCTTGTTTTCGGCGCAAACCCCGCAGGGCTTTCGGTTCAAAGAAATTCTCAGCGCCCACCGGGATGCGGCGAAAAATGATTTGGATAGTTTTACGGATGATTCCACGCTGGCGGAATGGGCGGGCATTCGCGTACAACTGGTTGAAGGCGAAGCTCAAAATACAAAGATAACCACGCGAGCGGATATGGATGAGGCAGTGAGTGCGATGGATAGTGCAATTCCCGATATCCGGGTTGGCCATGGTTACGACACCCATCAATTTGTTGATGGGTCGGGTGTCTGGCTTTGCGGTGTTAACGTGCCCCATAACAAAAGCCTGAAAGGGCATTCCGATGCGGATGTGGGACTGCATGCCCTGACCGATGCTTTGCTGGCTACCATTGGTGCGGGGGATATTGGCTCCCACTTCCCCCCCTCAGATGACAAGTGGAAGGGGGCTAAATCAGATCAGTTTTTGAAACATGCGGTCGATCTGGTTCATGATTCCGGCGGCACTATTACCCATATGGACGTGACCTTGCTTTGCGAAGCTCCAAAAATCGGCCCCCACCGGGATAATATGCGCGAGGTAATATCCGGGATCTCCGGCGTTGAGATTTCGCGAATTTCCGTCAAAGCAACGACCAATGAACGCATGGGCTATATTGGCCGGGAAGAGGGAATGACGGCGCTGGCAACGGCAACAGTGGTGATGGGTAAGGTATGATTGAGAAACTTGCCCGCCAAATAATTGCTCGCGGCACAAAGCTTCAACTGATGGTCGCCACGGCTGAATCATGCACCGGGGGTTTGATCGCTGGTGCACTGACCGAAGTGGCCGGATCATCCGCCGTTTTTGAGCGCGGGTTTGTCACCTATTCCAATAAAGCGAAAACCCAAATGCTTGGTGTGCCTATGGGCTTGATTGAAAGTGAGGGTGCAGTTTCTCAAAGTGTTGTGAGCGCAATGGTGTCGGGTGCACTGGAAAACTCCCGTGCGAATATTGCAGTCGCTGTTACCGGAATTGCCGGCCCCGGCGGCGGCAGCGCAGAAAAACCTGTAGGGCTGGTTTTTCTTGCCGCGCAAAGGCGTGAGGAGAAAGCCAAAGTGAGTGAGCTTCTTTTGGGGGATATTGGCCGAAAAGAAATCAGATCACAGACCGTGGAAAAGGCGTTGGAAATGGTTTTAGAGTTGAAGGCAGCTTCTCTTTTGCCGTAAAGCGCATCGGCTCGCTTCTCAAACGCTAAAGTAAAATGATTGAATGCCCGGTCGAACATGGAGCCCATTAACAGCGACAGTGCTCGGCTTTTGAACTCATAATCAAGGATAAATTCAACGTCGCAGGTATCTTTTCCCGTTTCCTTAAAATGCCATTTGTTTTCGAGAAATTTGAATGGGCCGTCAATGTAGCTGACAGCTATTGAATTTTTTTCCCCGTGGGTCACCACCTGACAGGTGAAAGTTTCTCGAATGGCTTTGTACCCCGCGGTCATGTCCGCCAGAAGGATTTCCCGCCCGCCTTTTTGCCGGGTGGAAAGGATATTCAAATCCTGACAAAGGGGCACAAATT
>QILU01000095.1 GCA_003233475.1 Ahrensia sp. | reverse complement strand
AACTCGGCCGTGTAGGACGGGGTGGGTTTTCTCTGTGTCATAGGGCTCATCCTTGGAGAGTTTTACTCTCCGGTAAACCCGGAGCGGTTCAGTTTTCACAATGTCCCAAATTTTCTTATCACTCAGGAAGCCACTCTTCGAGGGTGATTTCCAGCGTCATGCAAATCGGATTGGCGCCCGCCACGAAATATCCACCAGATACGTTTCCATCTGTGTCAGCAACCACACCAGTCAGATCAGCTTTCACGGATCCGTCGCTGAACGTGCGGACTTCGCCAGCAATGCTTACAATTTCGATAGCAGGCCCCTTGATGTGCGTAACATGACCGTCCTGATGTTCCAGGCTGGCATCAACCAGGCTTCCAAGCGCTCCCCGCACAAAAGCATTCTGGAATTCGGCCGCAAGACAGAGCTTTTCGACGGCTCGCACAAGGTCTTCGTTCGGACGGATGCGGGCATAAGATATTCGGCCCATTTTCCCTGATTCGATAGTGCTCTCTTTAGACATCTCTGTAGTCCCTCATAGGTTGGAAAAGCGGGATATTTGTTTCCGGATCAAATGCCTGGTGAATTGAAAAATCGTCAATCGAAGTGACCAATACAGAAATAGGCCGCTGGGCAACAATCGCGGTTTCGGTCAGGATATGACCGCCTTTAATTTGCCCGCTCTCGGTCCGGATTGCCGCGTGGCAATGCACCATCGGTTTGCCCTTGGCGCTTACACCCAACGTCGCATTGCCGAAAATAAGTTGGCATGGCCCGGCTTTCCGCGGTGCAGAATAGGCGATCAAAGCACCGCCTTTGGGGTCGGGTGGCGCGACGCAATATTCCAGAGCACTGAGAATTCCACCCAATATGGTGGTTGAGGCATTGTGGATACCAATTTCGGCCAGCGGTAAAACCAGCCCGTCATAAATGCTGGCACCTGGCAACAGCAACAACCGGATGTGCCTGCCGGCTCGCGATGTCATTTGATCTATGCGGACCGGGTTATAGCGTCCGGGATGCGCCATTGTGCGCGTCCGGGTTTTATTTCCCTTATTCAATCCCACTTTGCACCAACCCCGCGCGATTCTGGATTGCCGTTTGGACAAAAGATTCAGCCCGCATATCTGCGCCCAACCAGACGCTTGCCTGCTTGTGCAGATCGACATCGCCAATCAGTGGCGCATTTGATGCGATCCGGAAATTTTTGGAATTTGAAAGTTCCGGCGTAAGATCACCGGACGGTAAACAGATCACTATTTTACCCCTCTCGACTGAATCAAACCGGCGGTGATCAACTCGGCGCGAATAGCCCTTTTGTCGATCTTGCCATATCCGGTTTTCGGCAGGGACTTCCAAAAGATGAAGCTTTTGGGCTGTTTGTAGCGCGCCATCTTGTCCCGCAACCATTGTTTGGTCTCAGCATCTTCCAGATCAACACCGGCAGAGAGGACGCAAACAGCAACCCCGACCTCTCCCCATTTTTCATCCAAAACACCCAAGACCGCGATTTCATCAATACCCGGATGCGTCAGGATTTTCTGATAAACATTTGAGCCGCCGGAAATGAACATGTCCGAGGCGCGACCGGTAATGAAAATATAACCTTCGTCATCCATATGGCCAATATCACCTGTTAGGAACCAACCGTTCCGGAAGGCTTCGGCATTTGCCTTGGAATTGTTGTAATAACCGGCAAAAACTGCCGGGCCACAGACACATATTTCGCCGGTTTTATTGGCTCCCAGCTCATTCCCTTTTGGGTCTTGAATGGACACCTGCATTGCTGTCCGCTCAAACCCACAGGTGCCTAGTTTGACAGTCTCGCCATCTTTTTCAGAATGCTCATAAGGCGGTAAGACGGAAATATTGCCGGTAACCTCACCCAGACCAAAATACTGAACAAGAACCTTGCCAAGGGCAGCCAGCGCGGTTTTCTGATCTTCCCGATACATCGGGGCCCCAGCATAAATAACGTACTTCAGCGAGGTATGAACGAAATTTTTCTGGATACTCCCTTCGGTGAGCATTTTCACAATCGTCGGGACCGTAAACATGTTGGTAACCCGCCATTTTTCTACCAACGCCCATACTTCTGCGGGATCAAAGCCATCACCGGACAAGAGGATCGTTTTTACGCCTCGTGCCACCTGCGCCAATTGATGGATGCCTGCGCCGTGCGACAAAGGTGCCACAACCAGCGAAGCATCTTTTGTCGGGCGCATACCCGGCATCAGGTCGCAAAGATGGTTCGTGATGACAAATCCCATTTGCCCATGTGTCAGTACCGCAGCCTTGGGGCGGCCGGTCGTCCCGGATGTAAAAAAGAACCAGCAGGGGTCGTCATATTCCACATCCACAGCACGAAGAACTTGCCCGATCGCATCGGATACCAAATCATCATAATCAGTCCCGAAGTCCGAGGCACCAATTGAAATGACGGTACTGATTGCGGGGGTGGATTTAAGGATGCAGGCTGCATGGTCAGGGAAATCGGCCTGGCAGATCAGGGCCGTTGCCCCGCTGGCCGAAGCCAGATATGCGACTTCGTCAGGGATTTGCCGAAAATTGGTCGGAACCCAGACAGCCCCCAACCTGAAGCAGGCGAACATCGATTCAAATAACTGGTTGCAATTCGCCGATTGCACCAGCACACGATCACCTTTTTTGATACCCTCCACAGACAGGGCTGCGGCAATTGCGTTTACCCGCGCTTCCAATGCGCCCCATGTTAGTTCCAGATCCCCCCAAACAAACGCGATTTCACCGGATTGCCGCTTGGCCTGCTGCGTCAGGAAGTTCGAAAGGTTCATGACCCGCTTGGTTGCAGGTTTCAGGTCAATCAGGTTGGATACGTGATCGGAATTCATTTGATCCGCTCCAGAATCGACACATAATTGGCAACCGAAGCACCGCCCATGTTGAAAACCCCGGCCAGCCCGGCATCCGGAATTTGCATTTCCTGCGCTTCATTCATCAGTTGCATCGCCGCCATGACATGCATGGAAACGCCGGTAGCGCCCAATGGATGGCCGCGCGCCTTCAACCCGCCCGAGGGGTTGACCGGCAATGCCCCGTCCTTTTGGGTAATTCCGTCGGAAATGACCTGCGCGCCCTCGCCCTGCCTGGCAAGGCCCATGGCCTCGTATTCCAGCATTTCCGCGACTGTAAAACAATCGTGGGTCTCAACCAGGCTCAAATCCATCAAATCCAGTTTTGCGGTTGCAAGCGCCGATTTCCAGGCAAGCGCCGCACCCTCAAATCGCGTAAGATCGCGCTTTGACAGCGGCAGAAAATCGTTTACCTGAACGCCTGCCCTAAAGGCTACGGCCCGTTTCATCGCCAGAGCGGTCTCGGTGTCGGCCAGTATTACTGCCGCCGCCCCGTCCGATATCAAAGAGCAATCGGTGCGGCGCAATGGAGCAGCGGCGTAAGGGTTCTTTTCCGAGATCGTGTTGCAGAAATCAAACCCGAAATCCCTGCGCATATGCGCGTAAGGGTTTGAAACCGCATTCTTGTGGTTTTTCGCCGATATCATCGCCAAGGCTTCAGACTGATCGCCAAAGCGCTGAAAATATGCCCCGGCAATCTGCCCAAAAACACCGGCAAAACCACCCTCGACCGAGGCTTCCTCTCTGTGGAAACTGGCGCTCAACAGGATGTCACTAACCTTGGCGAGGGGGGTGTCTGTCATTTTCTCCACTCCGACCACCAAGGCGATACGTCCACGGCCAGACTGGATAAAGTCACGCGCCGCGTAAATTGCAGCGCTGCCGGTGGCACAGGCGTTTTCAACGCGCACGGCCGGGGTGTGCCTCAGGGCCGGATCGGCAACGGAGAACAAGCCGGCGTGGAAATCCTGCTGGGTAAAGCCGTTATTGTATACGCCCACAAAACAGCCATCCAGGTCGTCCGGTCCGATTTCCGCATGTGCAAGCGCGTCTTTCGTCATGTCAGACATCAGGCTTTCGACGCTCTGACCTTCCAATTTTCCAAACTTGGAGTGTGCCCAACCAACGATTGAAACCATTTTTCATTTTCCCACATAGATTTTAATACCCTAAGCAGGATAATACGGAATGATGGGTAATATTAGCTTGTTTTCACCATTTAGCACCAGTAACTAACATTATATATCCAAAATTACCCAATAAGGAGCATAATTTATGCCAAAAATTGATGAGATAGACAAAAAAATTCTAGCGCTCTTGCAGAAAGACGCCAGCTTATCGTCTGCAGAGGTGGCTGAACGTATCGGCTCCTCTCAGTCTCCGGTATGGCGGCGCATCAACGCGATGGAAAAATCAGGAGTAATTAGCAAAAAAGTCGTAATTATTGATGCAAAAAAGGCCGGATTTGGTTTTACTGTATTTGTTCGCCTCAAAATGACCGAACATGGAAAGAACACCCTATCAAACGTTGAAAAGCAGCTCAGCCATCTACCGCATGTGCAAGAGTGCCAAATCCTGCTCGGAGATATAGATTTCCGACTGAGGGTCGTCGCAAGAGACCTGGAAGATTTCGAGAGGTTTCTCCAAAAGCACTTGTTACCACTGGAGGGAATTAGGGAGATCACATCGCGTGTTGTCGTACGGAATATTAAAGATACAAGAGAGTTACCATTGTAGATTAAAAGAACCGCCCCTTGACCCTGTTCCTCCCCCTTTGAATTGGTCCGCCCGGTATTGCCAAGTTGTTTATTCGGCGTGACGGTACTATGCCAACGTGGGGTTGTTGCAGGGATCGGGGTTGGTCTGATAACGGCGTTAATGGTGTGGATACCCCCCCCATTCAACAGCATCACTTTGTGCTAGAATGGTGAAGTATCTGTCCGTCGTCAGGGTTTTTGGGTCCAGAGGCCGTTTAATTTAAGCGAGTATCTGGCTCATCTTGTCGTTTCATTATGCGGCGCGTTGGCTGTGATGGGCCTTGTTGCATGGATCAGAGGTTAGTCAGAATTTTCCCTTTCCCATGATTTTGGTCATACGATTTGTTCGAACACGGGTCGTCCGAGTTCGGTCATTTTGTTGAGAATGGCGACGCCGATTTTGGTCTCCGTTTGCTGGTTTTCAAAACT
>QILU01000122.1 GCA_003233475.1 Ahrensia sp. | reverse complement strand
TGTCACCTCCGTTTGGGGACAAGAGCTGCGATTAGAAGGGGATGCGGAAATTCGGGCCCGTGCGCTTTTCACCGAATTGCGCTGTGTTGTTTGTCAAAATCAATCCATTGATTCATCTGATGCCGATGTGGCGCGCGATCTGCGTTTGATCGTAAGAGAACAAATTACTGCAGGTAAAAACAATGACCAAATTCGAGAGTTTCTGGTTGCCCGGTATGGCGAGTTCATCTTACTCAAGCCAAGGTTTACATGGGCAACTGCCCTCCTTTGGGGCGCGCCATTTATACTGTTAATTGGCGGCGGCCTGCTTGTATTTTTCGCAAACAACAACCGCAAATCTATCGAAAATCCTCCCCTTACTGCGCTTGAGGAAGAAGCATTGTCGAAAATTCTGAGTGAAGATGACCGTTCTTCTTAGGCCAACTATTACATTACCAAGTTTTAATTTCACGGCCATTCCAAAATCACATTTGCAGTTCCATATCTCTGGCAACAACACGGGCACTAAAAAATCCCGTGGTATTTCCAATTTGTGTCTGCGAGGATTCCCATGAACAAACCATCTCTTTCAAAATTCAATCTTATTAAAGCAACTGCTGCAGCCGGGCTTGCCAGTACATTTCTTGTTGTCGGAGCCTTGGCGCCAATAACTCCTGCTAATGCACAAGCCGTGCAAGTCGAGGCTCCTCAGACCCCTAGTTTCGCAGATGTTGTTGAAGCAGTTACACCCGCAGTGGTCAGTGTTCGGGTGAAAGCAAAAGCCAGACCTGCGAGCAACCGATCTCGCCGCGGTTCCAAAAATTTTGGTTTTGACCAGCTTCCCGATGACCACCCCATGAAACGATTTTTTGATCGGGACAGAGGAAAATCTGAAAAATTCGGCCAGCGTCGTAAGCGGGGAGATCGAGATCATCGTGGCCAGCGCCGTTTTGGTCTATCTCAGGGCTCTGGTTTCTTCGTATCGGATGACGGGTATATCGTTACCAATAATCATGTTGTTGCCGGTGGTTCTGAGTTTACCATCATTTTGAATAATGGCGATGAAATTGAAGCGAAGTTAATCGGCACAGATCCAAAAACCGACCTTGCAGTGTTGAAGGTCGACGTGGATCAGAAATTCACCTATGTATCTTTTTCTAAAAAGAAAAGCCGTGTTGGAGATTGGGTGGTCGCTGTGGGGAACCCATTCGGTCTCGGTGGCACCGTTACCGCGGGGATCGTATCAGCCAATGGCCGTGATATTGGTTCCGGCCCTTATGATAATTTCATTCAGATCGACGCAGCAGTTAACAAGGGTAATTCCGGCGGTCCCGCATTCAATCTTAATGGAGAAGTGATCGGGGTGAACACCGCCATTTTTTCACCTTCTGGAGGTAACGTGGGAATTGCATTCGCGATTTCTGCAGATACGGCCAACGCAGTCGTAGGCGATTTGATCAAGGATGGCTCGGTTACCAGAGGGTGGTTGGGCGTTCAAATTCAACCGGTTACTAAAGATATTGCCGATTCCATTGGTTTGAAAAAGGCTGAAGGAACAATCGTCGCAGAAGCGCAGCCCGGCAGTCCGGCAGACAAGGCAGGCATAAAAACTGGTGACATTATCCTTAAAGTCGACGGGACAAATGTTAAGGGTCCCAAAGCGCTGGCAAAAATAATTGCCGGCTATGATCCCGATGAAACCGCGCAACTGACAATATTTCGCGATGGGAAAAACCAACAGATTGATGTGAAACTTGGCACCCTGCCGGGGGTTAAAAAAGTTGTCGCGAAGGTTGAGGAAACTCCTGCCAAAGGCGCTTCAGTCGAACTGGAACATTTGGGCCTTTCCATAGAGCCGTATAAGGGAAATATTGTGGTGGCTGAGGTGGAGCGAGAAAGTGCAGCATCAAAAAAGGGTATTCGCCCCGGTGATGTTATTGTTTCTGTAAATGGTATAACTACAAATTCCGTAAATGATGTGGGGCGCGCCGTTGCCCGGGCATTGGAAGATCAACGCAAGGCCGTTTTGTTCCAAATCAAATCAGGAAAGCGGAACCGCTTTATTGCTTTGCCAATCTCTAACGGTTAGCTTTGGCGCAACAACCCAAGAGCAGCGAGCCTGACAGGCTTGCTGCTTTTTTTTGCATTTTGTGCTACACAAAACTGGAGAGGGGAAATTAATTGAATATTTTATTGGTGGAAGATGATGCCCAGCTTGCTGAGCAATTAATTGCAGCACTTAAAGAATCCGGCCATGATATATTGCATGCTGCCGATGGTGAGGTCGGCGAGCACGAAGCACTTGCAGCTGCTTACGATGTTATGATCGTTGACCGGATGCTGCCAAAACAAGACGGGTTAAGCATGCTCAAAAACCTGCGGGATGCAGGAATTAAAACGCCGGCGCTTATACTCTCAGCCCTTGGTCAGGTGGACGACCGGGTAACGGGATTGCGGGCGGGAGGAGACGACTATTTAGCCAAGCCCTACGCCTATGCTGAGTTGTTGGCCCGCCTGGAAATATTGGGACGGCGTAACGATGTTGCTTCTGCCGATACATCACTACAGGTAGGTGATCTTATTCTGGATCGTATCAGCCACAAAGCAGAGCGTGCCGGTCAAAAGATCACGCTTCAGCCGCGAGAATATCGCTTGCTGGAATATTTAATGCGCAATGAGAGTAAACTGGTAACCCGTACGATGCTGTTGGAGCATGTTTGGGATTTACATTTTGACCCCCAAACAAATGTTATCGATGTGCATATTTCGCGCTTGCGTTCGAAAATTGATAAGGGCTTTACTCAACCGCTTCTTCACACGGTACGGGGCAAGGGATATCGGCTTAGCCAGCCTGATACCGAATAAAATGTACGCTCAATGAAACGCTTAAGCCAAATATTAAAAACTACCGCGTTTCGGTTGTCGCTGGTCTACACCTTGTTGTTTGGCCTGTTTGCCATTGGTGTGGTCGCTTACATAAGTTATCAGACCGGCAATCTTCTTGTTACCCAGTTTCAGGTTACCGTCGATGCGGAAGTGGCAGAAATTGCGCGGCTTTCCCGGCGTGGCGGCGTTAACCGGTTGATCCCGATGATTGAGCAACGCTCTCGGCGACCCGGCGCAAATCTTTATTTGATTTCTGACCCCAGTGGCAGAATTATCGCAGGAAATGTTCGTGATCTTGACCGTTCGCTATTGGCAAAGGACGGATGGAGAATCCCGCCGTTTCGCTATACAGGGTTTGATGAAGACGGGAGCACTCGCCGCGCAATTGCCAAAGTTTTTACCCTTCCTGGCAATCTAAGACTGCTCGTTGGTCGTGATATTGGAGAGGCGGAACGTTTTCGCTCGATCGTATTTAGGGCCTCAACGCTTTCATTGGCCGCCATGGTGTTGATGGGGTTGTTGCTTTGGTTTTTTGTTGGCCGCCGGGCTTTGAAACACATTGATTCCTTTTCTCAATCCAGCCACCGGTGATCTTTCACAGCGATTACCCGTATCCGGATCCGGCGATGAATTTGACAGATTATCCACCAATTTGAACGGTTTAATTGAACGCATTGAGAAATTGAACACCAGCGTGATTTCCATGTCAGACAGCATTGCCCATGACTTGAAAACACCGCTTACCCGGTTGCGAAATCGGGCTGAGGCGGTGTTGGGAAAATCAGATTCAAAGACTGACGAAACTTTGCAGGACATTATTTTAGATGCGGACGGGTTGATTAAAACCTTCAATGCACTGCTCATGATTTCGCAGGTAAATTCTGGAGCACGAGTAGCCCAGATGGATGAAATT
>QILU01000068.1 GCA_003233475.1 Ahrensia sp. | reverse complement strand
GTTTACGGCTCGCTCATGTCCACACCCATTTTGAACGCCCCCCAATCAGGCATTCTTGGAATGCACAAAATTGAAGAACGCCCGGTTGTACGCAACGGGGAAATCACCACCGCCATGATGATGTATCTCGCCCTTTCCTATGATCACCGGGTTGTCGATGGCAAAGAAGCGGTGACATTTCTGGTGCGGGTAAAAGAAAGCCTCGAAGACCCCCAGCGACTGGTTTTGGATCTGTAAAAGTGTCTAATTTATAAAAAGAGAGAAATATAATGGCTGACCCATTCGACGTTGTAATTATCGGCTCCGGCCCGGGGGGCTATGTTTGCGCCATTAAGGCGACTCAACTCGGGTTAAAGACCGCAATTATTGAAAAATCCGCCACCCTGGGAGGCACCTGTTTGAATGTCGGTTGCATCCCTTCCAAAGCACTGCTGCATGCATCCGAAATGTTCCATGAAGCAGGCCACGGGCTGGACGGGCTGGGGGTGGAAGTGGGCAAGCCCAAATTAAACCTGCCCAAAATGATGGCGCACAAGGACACAACCGTAAAATCCAACGTCGATGGTGTTGCCTATCTGATGAAAAAAAACAAAATCACCGTATTGCAGGGGGTGGGAAAAATTACCGCGCCCAACAGTGTCAGTGTTACAAACCAGGACGGCAAGGTTGAAACCGTATCAGCTAAAAATATTGTCATCGCCACCGGCTCTTCGGTGGCCGGAATTCCAGGCGTTGACGTGAAGTTTGATGAAACCGTCATCGTATCATCCGACCACGCCATTGCCCTGAAAAAAGTTCCAAAATCTTTTGTAGTCGTTGGCGGCGGGGTGATTGGCCTTGAGTTGGGCTCAGTGTGGTCACGGCTTGGGGCAGAAGTTACGGTGGTGGAGTTTTTACCCGCCATCCTTGGCGGCATGGATGGGGGCGTGGCCAAACAGTTTCAACGCAGGGCTTTGAGTTCAAAATGAATTCCAAAGTCACCTCTGCCGTTAAAAAAGGCAAAAAAGGCGTGGTGACATTTGAACCGGTTAAGGGGGGCGATGCGGAAACCCTTGAAGCCGATGTGGTGCTGGTCGCCACCGGCCGTTCACCCTACACTTCGGGCTTGGGGCTGGAGGAACTTGGTGTGGAGTTAGAGCGGGGCAAGGTGAAAACCAATGCCCAGTGGCGCACCAATATTAAAAACATTTATGCCATTGGTGACGTAACCGACGGCCCCATGCTTGCCCATAAGGCTGAAGACGAAGGGGTGGCGGTGGCCGAAACCCTCGCCGGGCAGCACGGACACGTGAACTATTCGGTTATTCCCGGCGTTGTTTACACCACACCGGAAGTGGCCAGCGTCGGGGCAACGGAAGAACAATTAAAAGCCGATGGTGTTGATTATAAAGCCGGACAATTTCCGTTCACCGCCAATGCGCGCGCCCGCGCCATAAACGCCACGGAAGGGTTCGTGAAAGTTCTGGCCGACGCCAAAACCGATCAGGTTTTAGGGGTTCATATTGTTGGGTTTGGTGCGGGAGAAATGATCCATGAAGCCGCTGTGTTGATGGAATTCAGTGGCAGTTCAGAAGACCTGGGCCGCACCTGCCACGCCCACCCAACAATGTCAGAAGCAGTAAAAGAAGCCGCCCTTTCCACCTTCGCCAAGCCACTTCATATGTAACTCATTCAACCCACAGTGGAACAAGCCTGCATGAAGTGGAGAGGAAATTTACCAGAATGTATTACGGGTTGCCGGGGGCGAGCAAACAAAATCCGAGCAGCTTGGCCATTCGAAATATTTTAACCTATAAAAGTTTTGACCCCATAGGGCCGTCCTGTTTGCCTGTATAGAGCAAAGAGATTTAACCTCCTAAATGGCGATCAAAATCCATCATTAAATGAAGCACGCGAACGATAAAAACCCCTGTCTCAGTTGAACGGTAAAATAGCGCATGTTCACCAACATTGTACTTTTGAAAAACCGTACCTTTTTTTGTGACGTAAGGCCGACCCAATGACGGAAAGTTAGCAACCGTTCGCGCCGCTAAATGAATTTGACCATAATAAACGACAGCCTGACGTTCACCGAAATTTACTGCTGTATATTCGGTGATACCGTCAACATCAAAGTGACCTAGTTTTGAAAGTTTATATGAGGCCATTCGATTTTAAACGGGCAATCGTATGTTCCCCAACTTCTTCTATTGTACGGTCACTAACACCGCTTTTTAAGCCTGCCTCAAGTGCCGAATCCAATTCCTCGCGAGTGCGTACCGTGTTCGGCCAGTCGCGGGCTTTGGTGTCGTCTGCTGTGTTTTTTTTCTTATCCATACTTCCATTATAACAGATTTACCGCCTGGAATAAAACCCTTTTGAATATCGCATATATTCAACAGCAATTCCGCTTTCGATCATCAAATGGTTCAGGGCCAGAGTGCCTTAGTATCCGCAGGTGTCATCCGCGGCTTTCTCGGCGTCTCTGGTGCAGCGCATTTTGCTGGAGCAGAACATGCGGTCGACCTTTGAATAGGTCATAATGCCCGCCGTAACCTTGTTGCCCTTACGCTCGCAGCGCAGCACGATTTCAATAATCAGCCCCTTATCGGTGGTCATTTCCACGAATGAATCACGGTCGGTAAAGCCTGGGTAAAGGATAAAGTTACCGGCTTCCGCAACATTATAGGCGACAAGTGAAAGAACAAAGGCTGTGGCGGTGAGAAGAGAGCGCATGGGGGAAATCCTGTTTTGCTTTGCCACGCTTTGTTCAAGCGGGGCTTCTGCAATTGGATTTGCAACCCTTATGCCAGATTATCTGTCCATTCCGTCCTGAATCGGGACAAATTCAAGCAAAATGCGTCAAAAATTGCTATTGGCGCGTAACCTCATAGCCTTTTTGTACCAAAATGCTCAAAATCCCTTTTTGTCCGGGCAGGTGCAAAGCACCAACGGCAATAAAGGCCGAGCCTTTTTCAATAAGCTTGACGCTTTCATCAACCATGGTGATGTTGCGATCATCCACCACCACCCGTTGAAATTCCGCATACCCCGTGGCTTTCACCGAAGGGTTCAACCCGGTGGGGCTCAATCGGCTCATCATCGCCCAGATTGTGCCGATTTTTTCCTGTGCATAGAGCTGGATCATGGTTTCAAAAACATCATCCATTTTGCTGCCCATTTTCACCGTCTCCACCAGCGCTTCCACCATTAAGGGCTCTGGCAGGGAGGCCATGATATTCAACTGGCTCTCAATGGTTTCCAGTGCCTCGATGTTTTTCCCGGCCTTTTGCGCTTTTTGTCCCAAGCTTAAATCAAGAAATGGTTTTCCGGCTTTTTTGCGGGCTGTTTCGCAAGCCGGTAAAGCCAGCATGCCCATCAAAACCCACGGGCGCATTTTTTTTGCCACCCCCCAGGGAAGCCCCGCTTTGGTTTCAAGCCTTGGGGTCAGCAGAGCGATTTGCTCCGGCGTCATTTTGGTATCGAGAGAAGAGCCATCAAGATAGGTCGTAAATTTCATCAACCCGATGGCCTTTTGGGCCATGGCCTGGGGGTCAAGAATTTCGGTGATCTCCAGCGCCAGTGTTAGAGAACCATCAAAAGCCCGTCGTGTTTTATCGCTCAGTTTGACCACCCGCGGATCAGCCGTATGCATGGTGCCGAACAAATAAGATGGGACAAGTCCGGGTTTGCTGATTTTCCAAAGCAGGCCTTCGCCATAGGGAAGTTTTGCCGCCTCATCAGCAATCAGTTTTGCCGATGCCGGGTTCTCAATTTTTAGTTTTTCAATGAGATTTATCCCGGTGCAACCAATTTTCTTTGCGCTCGCACCGGACAAAGAAGAAAGGCTGAACGCCAAAATCAGGGGCAGCAGGGAGAGTGTTTTTTTCATCATTTTTTTTAAGCGCGCGGGTGTGCGGCATTCCATGTTTTTAAGAGTGATTCAGTATCAACGGCGGTGTATTTTTGCGTGGTGGAAAGGCTGGCATGGCCAAGCAGTTCCTGAATGGTTCGTAAATCCCCCCCATTGCCCAATAAATGGGTGGCGAAAGAATGACGCATGGCATGAGGGGTGGCGGTGGCAGGTAAATCAAGCGCCCCCCGCATAACCCCCATGGCGCGTTGAATGACAGCGGGTTGAACCGGGCCACCCCGCACCCCGCGAAAAACACCATCGCCCGGCCCAAGGGTATAGGGACAAAGGCGAAGATAGGCGGCTATTGCATCCGTTACCACCGGCAACAATGGCACAAGGCGGGTTTTGCCCCCCTTGCCCAAAACGCGCAACACATCGGTTTTCACAGTTTCATGGGCGCTGGAAGAAAGCCCAAAATCAGCCAGGGTCAGCCCAAGGGCTTCTGAAAGGCGAAGTCCGCACCCGTATAACAAAACCATGAGAGCCGCATCCCGACTGGCAACCCAGGGCTGTGGGTGCATTTGTTCTGCGCTGTTTGAAAGCCGAAGGGCATCTTCAGGACTAACAGGTTTTGGCAGGGTCGCCGGTTGTTTTGGCGCTCGCATGGCGCTTAA
>QILU01000208.1 GCA_003233475.1 Ahrensia sp. | reverse complement strand
TTCATGGGGTATCAAGGTGTGGGCCGGCTGGCCAAGTGCAGGCCCATGCTGGTGTCCCGGTTTGGATTTGGCAATATCGCAAATATCCCCCGCAACGGCGGAAGCGGTGGCATCTCCCCCTGCGCCGGGGCCGGACATCATTATATTTCCCACCGTGTCGGCTTGAATGGAAACCGCGTTGGTAACCCCGCCAATTTCGGCAAGGGCTGATCCGTGGGGCACCATGGCCGGATGAACCCGGCTCTCGACCCCTTCTGCTGTTTTCGAGGCTATCCCCAACAGTTTAATGCGGTAGCCCAGATCGCTGGCGGCTTCGATATCCTCCACCGTAATTTTGGTGATGCCTTCGAGATAAATCGCATCGGGGGCAATGCGTGTTCCAAATGCCAATGAGGCAAGAATTGCAAGCTTGTGGGCCGTATCGTTCCCCTCAATATCAAAGGCCGGATCAGCTTCTGCAAAGCCAAGCGCCTGCGCATCCTTCAAACATTCCTCAAAAGAAAGACCGTCATTTTCCATGCGGGTGAGAATATAATTGCAGGTGCCGTTCAATATTCCCGATATTTGAGAAACGCTATTGGCGGTCAGGGATTCGCGCATGACCTTGATGATCGGAATTCCCCCCGCAACCGCGGCTTCATAATTCAGCAACAGGCCGCTGGACTCAGCAATTTCAGCCAGCTCGACCCCATGTCTGGCCAGCAACGCTTTGTTTGCCGTGACCACGTGTTTGCCCGCATTCAACGCCGCTTTGACCGCAGCTAATGCCGGGTCGCCTTCCCCGCCAATGAGTTCAATAAATACATCAATGTCGGGGCTTTGGGCGAGGGCGACAGGATCATCGAACCACTCCATTCCGTCCAGCGAAATTCCCCGATCCTTATTCTTTGATCGGGCATTCACCCCGGTAATTCGAAGCGGCCTGCCGCAACGCTCGCTCAACATCTCCCGACTGTCATCCAGCAAATGCACCAAAGCCGCGCCAACAGTACCAAGGCCGGCAATGCCAATTCGAAGAGAGTTGCTCATAGTTGGTCCTATGGTCTGTGATTCTTATGCGATTAAGGTGTAAACCCGTGATTGCCCCGTTTTGAAGGGTAATGCAATTGGGGAGAAGGAAAATCGGTGGGGAAACAGCTCTCGCTACAAAAACTACCCTAAAATTTCCGAGACTCTATCTCTGCCAGCCGTTTCTTCTTCTCGCTTGCGGCCAGTTTTCGCATGGCGGCCAGCTCCCTGTTGTAAGCGGACTGGCTGTCCTGGGCGGCCTGGGCACTGCCTTTTTGGGCGGCCCGGGCAAGTTCAGCTTTTGCGGCCGTTCTTTCCGTGGGAGTGATCTGGGCGGTTTGTGCTTTCGGCACCCGTCCGATTACAGGGTAATTTCCGGTGTTGAGGGGCTTGCCGACCGGTTCAGAAAACAACACATCTGGAGTGTTGGTAACACACCCAGATATAATCAGGCTCGAAAGAATTATTAAAACTATTTTCACTGGGAAAAGCCGCCTCTTCATTTCCCGATGTTATCAGTAAATTATGTCGCAACCGTGAAGGCTTAACCCAAAAGTATTTGGCCTATTAAATAAAGTGCTACAACCAACATGGCAATCAGCGAGAATATCATGCCATATCTTCTAGCAAAGCTTTGTTTGGACTCTTGCAAAAATGCCACGGCGTGGAGAATTCGGCCAAGCATAAAAATTACACCAAGGGCGTGTAACGCAATGGGATTTGCCCCGTTGAGTTCCAGCGCAGCCAATCCGATGAGAAACAATGGGGCAGTTTCAATTAAATTCGCGTGGCCGCGCATTCGGGTCGCCAGCAATTTGCTGCCCCCGTCTCCAATTGAAACACTCTCAGACCGGCGCGCGTCGATCACTTTGGCGGTAAATACGATAGCCAGAAGAAGCGTGAGCGCGGTATAAAGGCCGGTGATTATGAGCATGGGAATATCCGTTGTTCATTTGATTTTTGCCAAACAATCAGAATTCCCTTCAAAGTGCCAGAGCTTATTCAGATCTTATCCAGCGCCTGCTTCAAATCTGCAATCAAATCCTTGTCACTTTCGATGCCCACAGAAAGGCGAACCACGTCGGGCCCGGCACCGGCTGCGGATTGCTGTTCTTCACTTAATTGACGGTGGGTGGTTGATGCCGGATGGATGATTAAAGAACGGGTATCGCCAATATTAGCCAAATGGGAAAATATTTCCACGTTGGAGACCAGATCAATGCCTGCCTGATAACCGCCCTTCACTCCAAACGTGAACACCGCCCCTGCCCCTTTGGGCATATATTTGAGTTGGTTGGCGTGGTAGGGATCGGATTTCAACCCGGCGTAGGACACCCAGTCCACCGCCTTGTGGGCATTAAGAAAATTGGCAACCGAGAGCGCGTTTTCACAGTGGCGCTGCATCCGCAGTGGCAAGGTTTCGATGCCGGTAATAATCTGAAAAGCATTGAAGGGAGAAATTGCCGGGCCAAGATCGCGCAGGCCCAATACACGGCACGCGATGGCGAAGGCGAAATTGCCAAATGTTTCGGCCAGCACCATGCCATTATATTCCGGACGTGGTTGGGTTAGGATCGGGTAGCGATCATCTTTAGCCCAATCAAAGGTTCCTCCGTCAACAATAATTCCGCCCATGGAATTGCCGTGGCCACCCATGAATTTTGTCAAAGAGTTGACGATAATATCGGCTCCGTGTTCAAACGGACGGCATAAATAGGGGGTCGCCATGGTGTTATCGACAATCAGCGGGATGTGGTGCTTTTTGGCGACTTTGGCGATGCCGGCAATATCCATCACCACACCGCCGGGATTGGCCAGGCTTTCAATGAAAATGGCTTTGGTTTTTGGGGTTATTTGTTTTTCAAAATCCTCGGGGTCTGTTCCCTCAGCCCAGCGCACATGCCAATCGAAGGATTTGAAGCTCTGGCCAAACTGGTTGACCGAACCGCCATAAAGCATTCGCGAAGCCACAAATTCATCCCCCGGTTGCATCAGGGCATGCATGACCACCAATTGAGCGGCGTGACCGGAAGCAACGGCAAGGGCGGCGGTGCCCCCTTCTAACGCGGCAACACGTTCTTCCAGCACCGCGGTGGTGGGGTTGGTGATGCGGGTGTAAATATTACCAAACGCCTGCAAGCCAAAAAGCGATGCCGCGTGGTCCACATCATCAAACACAAAAGCGGTGGTTTGATAAATAGGGGTTATGCGCGCGCCCGTTGCCGGGTCCGGCTGGGCGCCGGCGTGAATGGCGAGGGTTTCAAATCCGGGTTCTTCAATGCTCATAGGAGTTCCTAACAACAAGACAGGTTCTTCATGCCGTTATCGGATACGGGAGGTGTCACGTCAAAGGAAAATTGTGCGCATGATTGTGAAAGGAGAGATTTATTTGCTGCAAACCTCTGGGCGGGGGAAATTTGCTTCTTTAATATGGGAGCTTTAGAAATACAATAAATTGAATCAGTTGGATGAAATTGTTGTCAAATTGATTCAATCATTTTTCCCCCAACCCTAAATGCTGGAAACCTTTGCTCAGTATTGGTTTCCTGCTGGAAATTGTTCTGCGGTTAAAACC
>QILU01000148.1 GCA_003233475.1 Ahrensia sp. | reverse complement strand
TTTCACCGGGCTGATGAGGCGATCGAAGTTGGATATGAAGCAGCCCTGCGCGAAATTCACCGTCTGCGAGAACTCGTCCCGCAAATCGCCAAATCAGCCTGACGGTTTTCGATCAAAAGCCGCGAAACAAAGCCAGCCAAACAAAAAGCCGCCCATATGCGCCTCCCAGGCGATTTGGCCTTCCACACCCAGAGGAAGTATGCCGCTGCCAATCAAATAATTTAGTCCAAACCAGAATATCACAAATGTCATTATTCCGCGGTTTTTGAGCGATTGCAACAAAGAGAGCGCCGGGGAATTTGTAGCGTCTTCAATTGATCGACCCGGGGTAAAAGCAAACCGGACGGCTGCCCCCATGCAGGCGGAAACGGCGCCTGAAGCACCAATTACAGGTACGGCTCCCATGGGGTAGAACACATAATGCGCAGCCGCTCCGGCCATTGTCGCAAGGCCCATAAACACAAAAAACCGCAATGCCTTAAACCGCCGCGCCACTGCACTGCCGAAGGCTGCAAGCCATACCAGATTGACCAGCACGTGAGTCCAATCCCCATGCAAAAAGCCATGGGTCAGCGGGCTCCAAAACCGCGCCAACGGCTCCACCAGTTGTGATAAGTCCAGGTGATAAGACACCGGAATAAAAGCAAAAACAGCCAACACCCAATAGTCGTTTTGCTGAGAAATTAAGGTGGTGCGAACCCCGTGAACAATTATAATCAAAGCTCCGATTGCCAATACCGCGCCCGGAATATTAAACGCAGGTGGGTTTACCTCCGGGTGCTGTTCATTCTCATTCGTCATTATTCGCCAATCAGACAATCCAGTATTATGACAACATTACCCTGCGCACCGAGGGATTGCGACATCAAGCCGGTAATTTGAACAAAAAAAACCCGGCGCCGAAGCACCGGGTTGTTTGGTCGGCCCCGCGTCCCGTCCCCCGACGGTCTCTGCTTTGCCAAGTACCAGTTTACCAAAACCTCCACACCAATACTTTTAGCAAGTGATCATGTGCTGTCGGGCGGTTTTGAAGTTTGCTGAATTGCCGGGGATTAGGCGGCGCTTCGTGAAGTCCTCCCTTAACTGGCAGATTAAAAATTGAAATACAATCTGAAGTTCTTGTTAAAGTTAATAGATTTCGAAAAATTCGTATTTCCACCCCTGCCCACTGACCCACGAACCAGCTTTGGCACACCATCTGCAAGACATCGCTTAGAATAATGCGTTGCGCCCCAAATTTGTTCCGAAATGGGAAATTTTGGCGCGCGCACAAATCATCGGTGAACGGGATTGCGGGAAATGCGTCAAAAGAAAACAAAACAGATGCTCTATTATTGGATGGATCTGTATTCGCAAGTGGGAAACGGTGCATCCAACCAACACCATCATATTTGGCCTGAACGCAGCGACATCCAACCGGCCCAATGCCGTTCTTTGCTTGGCGATATGTTCATCCTGGAAACAAACAGCGGCGAATGTATCTATCGCCTGGCGGGCACAAAACTGTGCGCTTTGCATGGACGCGAATTAAAACGGGAAACCTTTGGCAAAGCTTTTACCGCCAGCGACCAGCGGGCTGCAGAAAACTGGGCGGCAAGACTGGCGCAGGATGACTATCTCGCACTCATTTGTTCCACCGGGACAACCGATACCGGCCGAGCGCTTAATCTTGAGACACTTCTCATGCCGCTTACCCATAACGGGCGGGTTGGCCAGCGTATTCTTGGCATAACCGTTCCTTGTGAAACCCCGGCGTGGCTGGGAACAACGCCAATTATAAGCCAGGCAATTCGCAGCGTGCGGGTATTGCACCCCTGGCAGGATCAAAATTCAGCCCGGCGCTCAATGGAACGCCAAAACGAGGCGCTAAAATTCCCTACACTCCAATTGGGTGAAAATACCCCTCCTCTTAGTTCCCCGGAGGATGTGTTTTTGACCTCAAATGAAATCATGGGGGGATACAAACCCATGAAAAAAGTTCGCCACCTGACGATAATTGACGGCGGCAAAAAATAATATCATCAACAGGCTCTAAACAAGCCCAATAATTTGCGCGAATAATGACACTTCTTTAACCATGCTAAACCTATATTTGAAAATATATTGGTCAAATTTGATCAACATTTAGCCCGGATAATAGCATTGAGCGCGACTCCCACCCCTGAAAAAGAAACCGAACGACGCGCCTATGAGCGCACACCGGTGGCAATTTTCGGGCGGTGTCTTCTGGAAAACTCCCTGGAAATCCCCTGCCAGGCCATCAATATTTCGCCTGGAGACGTGGGGGTGATCGCTGGCCATACGCCAAAATTGGGCGAACACATTATAATGTATCTCGACCATGTCGGCCGCTTGGAGGGAGAAGTCGCCCGTCTTTATAAAGGCGGTTTTGCCATGAGAATAAACGGCACACCACGAAAACGCGAGAAGCTGGCGGCCAACATTGAATGGCTAAAGTCGAACAAGGAATTTGGCGTTGAAGACAATAGACGGCACGATAGAATTGTTCCCCGTGATACAAACTCGGAAATAAAACTATCTGATAACCGTGTGTATCCTATTGAAATAATTGATATATCTTTGTCTGGCGCTGCCGTCAAAGTGGATGTAAAGCCTGCAATTGGCAGCCATCTCACCCTTGCAGGAATGCAAGGCCAGGTGGTTCGACATTTTTCCGAAGGCATCGCTATTGAGTTCGCAAAGGCCGCGCCGTTAGATGTGATTGAAAAGAAGTTCAGCAAAAGAACGCTTTAATAAGCACGCGCTCCCCTTGTTTCAAATAACCAACAATCCTTCCAGCTCCGAGATACCAAAAGCCCTGCCGGGCTCCCGTCTCCTTAGACTTGTAAATTACAATTTGTAATTTCGCCTTGGCCGGGGTTCGCAGATGGCCGTTAAATTTAGTTACAATTTTAATAAAATTAGCTTCAAAACAGCGTAAAATTTGATTCTAATATTCAAAAAAATCATTTTAAATCAGACGATTAAATCTCATTTGACGTAAAATTCCTTGTGTCAGTTTCTCCCAGTGGATGGGAGACAAAACACATGACCAAACTTAAAACAACACTGATGGCAACAGCCATTGCACTAGCAGGAATGGCCGCAATAACTCCAGCAACAGCGATTGCAGGAAATTCGGCTCACATGACAACCGGTGGCATTACATCGCAACCTATCGGGCACGCTTATTTTTGCCAGCAATACCCGCAGGAATGCCAGGTAAAAAGCAAACGGATGGCGCCACCAGTACTTACAAAAAAGCGCTGGGCTGAATTGGTGAAAGCCAATGATTATGCCAACCAAACCGTAAAACCGGTAACCGACATGGAATATTATGGTGTGGAAGAGCACTGGACTTATCCAAAGGGTTATGGCGATTGCGAAGATTATGCGCTTTTGAAGCGTTACCAACTTCTCCAACAAGGTTGGCCGGAATCCAGCCTGTTGATCACTGTCGTGAAACTACCAAGCGGTGATGGTCACGCAGTTTTAACTGTGCGTACCAAACAGGCGGATTTCATTCTCGACAATCTGGAAACGAAAATAGAGCGTTGGGACACCACTTTATACCAATATCTCAAGCGCCAATCTA
>QILU01000100.1 GCA_003233475.1 Ahrensia sp. | reverse complement strand
CTGTTCCGGGTTTCCTTCACCGGGGAGCTGGGCTTTGAAATCAATGTTCCGACAGATTATGGCCGCGCCGTTTGGGAAGCGGTTTGGGAACAAGCTGAACCCCTTGGTGCCTGCGCCTACGGCACCGAAGCCATGCACGTGATGCGCGCCGAAAAAGGTTATATCATTGTAGGCCAGGATACCGATGGAACGGTCACCCCCCATGATGCCGGCCTTTCCTGGGCCATTGCTAAATCCAAACCAGATTTTGTCGGCAAGCGCGGAATGACCCGCCCGGGCTTAACCGCCAAGGGTCGTCGCCAGCTTGTAGGCCTGAAAACCAGGCCTGAAAACCAAAGACCCCAAAAAAGTTCTTGAGGAAGGCGCGCAAATTGTTGCCGACCCCGACCAAAAAATTCCCATGAAAATGATCGGCTTTGTTACCTCTTCTTACTGGTCAGGTTCCTTAAATAAATCCATCGCCATGGCGCTCGTCGAAGACGGCTTTAATCTCACGGGCAAGAAGCTGTTTGTGCCGATGGAAGATGAGACCATCGAGGTGGAAGTCACCGACACGGTATTTTACGACCCTAAGGGAAAACGTCTCCATGGCTAAATCGGCAACAACAAAAAACCCGGCTATTCGGCGCAGGTCCGTTGAAAGCGACCGCTTTGCCAATAACGTGGTTAGCATCGAAAAAGCGCCGCCAGCCTCGCGCATCGTTTTTCAAGGCACAAAAGCGGGTGTCAAAAGTTTTGAAAAAGCTCTTGGTTTTGCCTTGCCCGCCAAACCGGGCGCGGTCACCAAAAAGGCGGGAAAACACGCCCTTTGGATTGGCCCGAACGAATGGCTTCTTATCGATGATAAGTCTGCGGACACTTCCATGGTTCCCCGTCTTGCCAACAAAGGTTTTTCCGCTGTGGATATTTCCCACCGCAACATGGCTTTTATTGTTTCAGGCCCGGGCGCAGAAAACACCTTGAATGTGGCCTGCCCACGAGACCTTTCCACCGCCGCTTTCCCGGTCAACACCTGCTCGCGAACAGTTTTTGGCAAAGCCGAAATCGTTCTTTACCGAACCGCAAAAGATACATTCAGGATAGAATGCTGGCGCTCCTTTGGCCCTTATGTGTGGACTTGTCTTTGTGAAGGAGCAAAAGACGCCCATGTTTGATAGCCCCATCAATTTTGTTGCCCAATAGACACGAATCAAATGTTCGCCTAAATCAGACATTGAACGAAACAGAAAAATAAATTCTGGTGAAAAAAAAGTGTCCGAGTTGAACACTCAATCCATTAAAAAACGCGCCGTTTTTTTTATCGGTGGATTTGACCCCAAATCCCCCGATGCATTTTTCAACACGCTGAATCGCGAGACCAAGCGCTACGAAGAACTGTGGGACACGCAAGTGAAATTCTCCCCCCCCAAGAATATCGACACAGATGTTTCCCTCACCCGCTACACCTGCCGATCAAAAAACAACGATTGGTCGGGGTCGGTCGAAACTGATTTTCATTTTCTTTCACTGGACGATATTGTTTTGAAAGATTTTGCCCGCCCGCTACTCATTCGTTTGGGAAAATATGTCCAATCCTGGGCAAGCTATGTTTTCAGCAGCACGGCTTTTTCTTTCATCCACCACGCCTGGCGTTTCGCATTGTATTTCGCCTATCCGGCAGTAATGCTGTTTTTTGCTATCGCGATGAGTTTCATAATCGCCAATTTTGCAGCCGCAGCCCCCTTCCCTTTTGCCTGGCTGGCCGCAAATATTGTTTTTATTGCAAGCTTTTTTCTCATGGTAAAACTGGGCGGCAACCGCTACCACGTCTTGCACCTGATGGATCTTTGGAGCTTCTCATATGATTTCATCGTGCAAAACCGGTCGGATATAACTGATAAGCTGGACCGGCTGGCCGACACAATCGCAAGGCAACTAACCAAAACCACCTATGATGAGGTATTGTTTATTGGCCACAGCACTGGCGGCGCACTCATTCTGGATACGGTAAGTCTGGCGGTGGAAAAACACCCGAACTTTTTGAAAAAATATAATGGCGTCAACATTCTCACCCTGGGATCGACCACCCTTAAAATTGGCCTTCATCCCAAAGCTGGGTGGTTTCGTCAGCGCTTAAACAAACTGTTCTTGAGCCCAAAAATCAAATGGGTAGAATATCAATGCCTGACAGACGTAATTAATTTTCACCGCACCGATCCGGCGGAACTGATGGAAATACAAACCACACCGATTATCAGAAACATAAAAATTCGAGAAATGCTGGATTCAAAAACCTATGCCAGAATAAAACGCAATTTTTTCCGCGTGCATTACCAATTTGTTTTTGGCAATACTAAACCCTATCATTTTGATTTTCTCGCGATTTGTTTCGGGCCAACCGATCTGATCAGCCGGGCCACATCACCCCATCTCTACATGGCCAATGCCATTCATAAACCAAACAACGATGGTAAAGAAAATGAGTGAATCCCACGCGGCCCTGGTCTGGGTTTTCGGTATTTTATTATGGACATTAATCCGTTTCCCCCATCGGCGCAGGGCCAAACGAACGCAAATCATTACAGATGAAAAAAGCCGCGGAGAAAAACTTGCGCTGACTTTGTGCATTGTTGGCCTGGTCATTATTCCAGCGGTTCATTTACTCACCGGAGTTCCAAAATTTGCCGACTATCCATTCAACCCGTTTGTTGCTGCAATCGGTGCCCTCGCCATGGCCGGGTTTTTGCTGTTCTTTTATTTTTCGCACAAACATCTGGCCAAAAACTGGTCTGTAACTCTTGAAATCCGTAAAGATCACGAGTTGATACAACACGGCATCTACCGTTATATCCGCCACCCCATGTACACCTCATTTTGGTTGTGGGGGTTGGCGCAATTGATGTTAATCCCAAATTGGGTTGCTGGTCTCACCGGTCTAGCCAGCGTGGCCTGGCTCTATTTCAGCCGAATTGAAAAAGAAGAGGCCATGATGAGAGCACAGTTTGGTGAGAAATATGAGGAATATTGCCGCAAAACTTCCCGGCTAATGCCAAAGATATTTTAGACAAACTCCAGCTTTCGAACTGAATTATTGCAATTTATTCACTTGCGCTTTGGCGCACAGTTTCTTAGTTAATGGCCATGGGCGGGGTTAGTGATTGAAGGATTTACTGTTCATGGCCTCAACATTTGCACGGCTTGTATTAGCTGCGACCGTAAGCGGTATTCTTGCAGGCACCCCTGTAACTGCGGGTGCTCAGCAAAAATCTGCCAAAAACACAAATATTGAATCGAAATCGGTCGCCCTTAATAGTTCTTTTGCCGGTGATGTGATTTTTGTTCGTGGTGGATTTGATATTTTTTCCAGCGGCCTTGACCAGATGGCTGCAAAACTGCGCAAACGAGGTGTAAAATCACGCGTGGTCAGCCACACCAGAACAGCGGTAACCGTTGCCGAAATTGTAAAGCGTCAAAAACGCTTTGGCCGAAAACCAGTTGTTCTTATCGGTCATTCATGGGGAGCTAATGAAGTCATTAGGATTGCCCAGAGTCTTCTCAAAAAGGGAATTCGCGTGAACTATATGGTGACCTTCGCGGCCACCAACCCCCCGCCAATTCCGCGCAATGTTTTGAAAGTCACCAATTATTACTTCAAAAAAGATGGCTGGGGCAAACCCGTCCGCCGCGGAAAGGGAACCCGCGGGAGCTTGAAAAATATTGATTTGTCCAAGACACCTGGCGTGAACCACTTCAACATTGACGAATTTCCCAAGCTGCAAAGACAGGTTATCCGCAATGTCCTGCGCTATGTTCGCCCTCGCAAAAGGGCCTGATATAGGCCGGGAATGCCCTAACCCAGTATCCAACCCAGTATCCCGGGCAAATTGAGCCCGTTTTCCCTGGCGCACTCCAGTGCAGTTTCATATCCCGCGTCCGCATGACGCCAGACCCCGGATGCCGGGTCATTCCACAACACCCGTTCAATGCGTTTGGCAGCCTCATCGGTTCCATCTGCACAAATCACCAGCCCTGAATGCTGGGAAAATCCTATACCAACCCCGCCACCGTGATGAATGCTAACCCACGTCGCACCAGACGCCGTGCTCACCAGCGCATTGAGCAAAGGCCAGTCTGAAACAGCGTCCGATCCATCCTTCATGGATTCGGTTTCACGGTTTGGCGAAGCAACAGAGCCCGCGTCCAGATGATCACGACCAATCACCACCGGGGCGCTAAGTTCTCCGGTTCTGACCATTTCATTAAAAGCCAGCCCCAGCCGGTGACGGTCTCCAAGACCAACCCAGCAAATGCGCGCAGGCAGGCCCTGAAAACTGATCCGCTCCCGGGCCATATCCAGCCAGTTATGCAAATGCTTATTGTCGGGTAATATCTCTTTAACCTTACGGTCGGTGGCATAAATATCCTCCGGATCGCCGGAAAGCGCCACCCAGCGAAACGGGCCGATACCCCGGCAAAACAACGGACGCACATAGGCCGGAACAAACCCCGGAAAAGAAAAAGCCGCTTCCAGCCCTTCGTCAAAAGCAAC
>QILU01000190.1 GCA_003233475.1 Ahrensia sp. | reverse complement strand
GCGGCATGGCCGTAACGGTCATAGGCGGAGCGTTTTTGCGGGTCTTTCAACGCTTCATAAGCTTCACCAATATCCTTGAATTTTGCTTCCGCATCCGCATTGCCTGGATTGCGGTCTGGATGATATTCCATCGCCTTCTTGCGAAAAGCGGCTTTCAAGGCTTTTTCATCCGCATCCCGAGAAACGCCCAAAGTATCGTAATAATCGGCTTTACTCATTTCGCCGTCTCTTCACCGTTATTTCAGGGCCTGCCCAGTCGTTAAAACAAAATCCCCGCCCACCGAATTTCGACAGGGGGCGGGGAGTTAAGAGTCATCAGCGCGTTGTATTTGTCAGGCTGATTTCTTTTCGTCTTCGTCGTCGATTTCTTCAAAATCGGCATCGACAACATTCTCGTCAGCCGCTGCATGGGCTTCGGCATCGGCTGCAGCAGATGTTTCTTCTTCAGACTGCTGGGCTTCATAAATTGCCTGGCCCATTTTCATGCTCGCTTCTGAAAGCTCCTGGGTCTTGGTGGTGATCTCATCAACATCATCTGTTTCCAGGGCAGCCTTGAGTTCAACAACAGCGTTCTCGATGGCTTCTTTGTCCTCGGCACTGACTTTGTCTTCGTGCTCTGTCAAAGATTTTTCGGTTGTGTTGATCAGTGTTTCGGCAGAATTTTTTGCTTCAACGGCCTGGCGACGGGTCTTATCGCTGTCGGCGTTTGCCTCGGCGTCTTTAACCATTGCATCGATGTCTTCTTCGGACAAACCACCGGACGCCTGAATTTTAATTTCCTGGGTTTTGCCGGTGCCCTTGTCTTTCGCGCCCACGTTCACAATGCCATTGGCATCAATATCAAAAGTCACTTCGATTTGCGGTACACCGCGGGGTGCCGGTGGAATGCCCACCAGATCAAACTGACCCAGCATTTTGTTGTCTGAGGCCATTTCACGTTCGCCCTGGCTAACCCGAATGGTCACCGCGTTCTGGTTGTCATCAGCGGTGGAGAAAGTCTGGGACTTCTTGGTGGGGATAGTGGTGTTGCGCTCGATCAAACGGGTGAACACTCCGCCAAGGGTTTCGATACCAAGGGATAACGGCGTCACATCAAGCAACAGGACATCCGTCACATCGCCTTGCAATACTCCGGCTTGAATGGCCGCGCCCATGGCAACCACTTCGTCCGGGTTCACCCCTTTGTTTGGCTCTTTACCGAAAAAGTCTTTTACAACTTCCTGGACTTTAGGCATGCGGGTCATGCCGCCCACCAAAAGCACTTCGTCAATTTCACCAGCACTGAGGCCTGCATCACTCAAAGCATCTTTCATGGGCTTCACAGTGCGCTTGACCAGATCAGCAACAAGGGATTCAAATTTTGCCCTTGTAAGCTTCATGGTCAAATGTTTAGGGCCGGAGGCGTCAGCGGTAATAAACGGCAGATTCACTTCGGTTTGAGCAGAAGACGAAAGCTCAATCTTGGCTTTTTCAGCCGCTTCTTTCAAACGCTGTAAAGCAAGCTTATCGGTTTTCAGATCGACGCCCTGGTCTTTTTTGAACTCTTTGGCCAGATAGTCCACCAACGTCATATCAAAGTCTTCGCCACCGAGGAACGTGTCTCCGTTGGTGGATTTGACCTCAAATACTCCGTCGCCGATTTCCAGAATGGACACATCAAAGGTACCACCGCCCAGATCATAAACCGCGATGGTTTTACCCTCTTTCTTTTCCATGCCGTAGGAAAGTGCGGCAGCGGTTGGCTCGTTGATAATACGCAGAACCTCAAGGCCGGCAATTTTACCGGCGTCTTTCGTGGCCTGGCGCTGGGCGTCGTTAAAATAAGCTGGAACCGTGATAACGGCCTGCTCCACTTTTTCACCCAGATAGGCTTCGGCGGTTTCCTTCATTTTTTGAAGGATCATGGCAGAAATTTGTGAAGGGGAATATTTGTCGTCGTTGACCTTTACCCAGGCGTCGCCGTTTTCACCTTCAACAATGTTGAAAGGAACAAGCTTTTGATCTTTTTTCACCGCCTTATCGGTGAACCGCCGACCAATCAGCCGCTTTACGGCAAACAGGGTGTTTTCCGGGTTGGTAACGGCCTGGCGTTTTGCCGGCTGGCCCACGAGGCGTTCGCCGTCTTCCGTAAAGGCCACCATGGACGGGGTGGTGCGGGCACCTTCTGCATTTTCGATGACCTTGGGGGTCTTGCCATCCATCACCGCGACACACGAATTTGTTGTGCCTAAATCAATACCAATTACTTTTGCCATTTTCTTCTCTCCTTCAAGCGCTTCATTGCGAACCCGGAAATGCCCGTTATTTCAGACAATCCCATTGGCATTCGATGTCGAAGCCTTATGGATTTTACAGTTACTACGATGTTACGCGAAAATTTCACCCGGCTGCAATAGAATGAACCACCGCACAAACGTAAAACTTCGCTTCGCACGCTATATAAGAAGCCAATCTACACCCTGCAAGGACGTTTTAACAGATTTCTTATCCTTGAAGTTTTCCACAATCGAAAAGTGACTGATTACGGGCAGGCAATTTCTTTGGGCGGGCTCAAATGATTGCGTTTCATTATCGCCGCAAACAGCGTCTTAAAGTTGAATTCGACCACCCTCATTTCGCCACCATAATTTTCGTAGATAAAGCGGAAGAAATCGGGCGATTTTTTTCCGGCTTGCTCTACAACCAACAGATGTTCATGCATATTGTTGCCCAGTGAACCAATATTGTAGAGAAATCCGCGGGTGTATTTTTTGCCGGACAGGAGTTTAGTCAATTGTGATGCAAGAAGATCAACCTTTTCTATAGGCAGCGCCTCGAGCAAATTTCTTATCCGGGAAACGCCCGCACGGGGCCCGCTAATCAGAGCATCAATAACCTCACAGCTTTGTTGCCTTGGGGTTAAATCCGCAGCATTTGCGGTTTGATTGAATCCAACGGTGGAAAAGCATAAAGATATCGCCAGACCAAGCTGTAGTGGTTTGATTAGTTTGAACATTTTGAAACTCCCAATTCGCTCGCGCCCCAGCCCGAGAATAGGGCAATTGATTTCAGTCTTCAACCATTACGTCTTTTATATTGCACTGTTTCGAACCGCATGGAGAGGCCGTCGACCATCAACAAACGACCAACCAGTCCTTCCCCTGCGCCAGTGATTTCCTTAATCGCTTCCAATGCCTGCATGGTGCCCATAATTCCGGTCACCGCCCCCATGATCCCGGCTTGCGAACAGCTGGGTAACATATCCTCTTCCGGCTGGTTGGGGAAAATGTCGCGATAGCCGGGGTTTTTCCCCAGCCAGGGCTTGAGGGTGGTGATGGAGCCATCAAACCGGTGAACGGCGGCGGTAATGAGGGGGACGCGGGCGATTTCGCAGGCATCGGCCATCAGATAACGGGTGGCGAAATTGTCAGACCCATCCAGTGCCAAAGTGTGGCCTTTTATCAGCGCCGCTGAATTTTTTGCCGAAATGCGCTGCCGGTGAATATTCACCTTAACATGGGGGTTAAGGCAAGAAATTGCGGCTTTCGCACTTTCAACCTTGGCCATCCCCACCGTATCTGTTGTGTGAATCAACTGGCGCTGCAGGTTGGACAGGGAAACTTCGTCATCGTCCACGATTGTCAGTTGCCCCACCCCTGCGGCGGCTAA
>QILU01000069.1 GCA_003233475.1 Ahrensia sp. | reverse complement strand
GGCACTGTCTGTTACCTCCACCTTGACGGGCCAATCGGCAATTTGCGCACTGATTGTTTCCTTCAGGTGCGGTACGGCGGGTATGACCACGCGAAATTCAACCCCCCGCTCGTGCATTATTTTTAATGTTTCGCGGAATTTTGGCATCATCCGTTTTAGTTCAGACCCGCGAGACCCGGGAAGAACCAGCAATAAAGGCGGGTCTTCAGAAGTTTTCGCCTTTCGCTTGGGCAATGAAGCAATCTGCCGAACAAGGGGATGCCCGACGTAGGTGGCTCTCGGGCCTTTGAGTTCCTTCAAAACATCAACCTCGAAAGGCAGAATAGTCAGCACATGATTGATATAGGCACGCATATTTTTTGCCCGCCAGGAACGCCAGGCCCAAACACTTGGACAAACGTAATTGATAATTTGCACATTTGGCAATTTCTTGCGAACCCGTTTGGCCACGGCATGGGTAAATTCGGGGCTGTCGATCAATACCACCACGTCAGGGTTTTGCGCGACAATATCAACGACAGTCTCGCGAATTCTTTGGATAATCTTTGGCAAGCGGGCAACGACGGCAGATGCTCCCATTACCGCAATTTCCTCAATATCAAATTTTGAGTTAACCCCAAGAGCGCTCAGTTTTGTTCCTGCCAGGCCAATCACTTCGACTTCCCGTCCGACGGATTTTCCCTGGCTTATCAACGCTGGATAAAGATCAGCCCCCAGGGCGTCGCCAGACTCTTCACCTAAGACAAAATAAATTCGACATTTGGAATCAGTCATTTTTCTCTTCACCAAATCCAAACACAAACAGGCCAAGTTCCCGGGCCCGTTTCAGCGTTTTTTCTTTTTCGACGATGAGAGTTTTTCCCGCCTGCGCCCCAATTCCACTTAAGCCTGCCCGATAAACGGCTTCTATTGTGGTTGGGCCAATTGTGGGTAGATCTGCCCGCTCATTTTGTCCGGGCTTCATGGCCTTGACCAAAACCCCGCCTTTGCGTTTTGAAAGACGGCCTTTCTCGCGCATGATGGCCACCCGCTCCAGCATGGCGTCGGTTCCTTCGGCTCCCTCCACCGCCACCGCCCGGCGACCGACAAGAACACACGCCTGCCCCACATCGAAACTCCCAAGAGCACGGGTTAATTCCGCTCCTTGTTTTATCCGATCCAAATCGGCCGCCTTTGGTTTTTTAGCTGTATTGGGCCCATCCGACACAACCAGCTCAGGAAGTAATTCTGCGATACTACACACCTCAAATCCTCGTTTTTCAAGAATGGCGATAACGCTATCCAATAGCGCATTATCGCCGCTCAACCGTTTACCAAGCAATGCTGAGAGGGTGCGTGCTGATTCCAGGTCAATCTTTTTGAGAGAGATTTCGGGGCGGTTAACTATCCCACCCGCCAGAATTAATTTTGTAATATTTTTTGCGCGCAACTGCTTGAGAAATTTCCCAAGCTGCCACCACGAAAACTCGGCGTGCGGGAAAGAACTAAAATCATCATCTGCTTCACCTTGAATGGTAAAAACAAAAACCTCCTGTCCTCGCGCCTGAAAGAGAGTGGCAATTTCAGCGGGCAGCTTACCATTGCCCGCAATTATCGCAATTGGCGATAGATCCGGCATGAAACTTTATTCATTGCCTGAGGGACAAAGCACACCGACTTTGGAAGCCAGTATGAAATCAAGCACATCGATCAAAGAAGCATCCGATGTTGTTTCACGCATTTCCGCAGCAATTACCATGACCGGGCGATCTCCCTTAAACAACACTTTGTAAGCAGCCCTCACGGAATGAATGCTTTCGCGATCAATTCCGGCCCGTTTCATGCCAATAAGATTTAGTCCGGCCAAATCTGCCCGAATACCAATCGCCGTTCCAAAGGGGATGAGATCCCGGCCAACACCGGAAAGCCCGCCAACAAATGCATGATGGCCAATTGTTGTAAATTGCCCGGCCCCTGAACCCCCGCCAAAAATAACACTATCGCCAACAATACAATGCCCCGCCAGCATCACATTGTTGGAAAAAATTACGTTGTTTCCTACGGTACAATCATGGGCCACATGGGAATTGGCCATGAACACGCTGTTGTTGCCAATTTTGGTAATCAACCCGCCGCCTTCGGTTCCAGGATTCATTGTAACCCCTTCGCGGATAGTGCAGCCATTTCCGATTTCCAGCGACACCTTCTCCCCGTGATATTTCATATCCTGGGGTTCGCTGCCAACAGACGCGAATGGAAAAATGCGAGTGCCTGCTCCAACGCTTGTTACCCCCTGGACAGAAACCTGGCCCAACAGCTCTACCCCGTCCCCCAGAACAACTTCCGGTCCAACATGGCACAAGGGGCCAACCAGAACCCCGTCGCCCAGTTTTGCGCCGTCTTCAACAACTGCGCTTGGGTGAATTTTTGTCTCTGAATTACTGCTCATCACGCGTCACTATCATTGCGCTGATTAATGCTTCGGCGACTTTTTCACCATTCACTTCTGCAACACAGCTGTATTTAAAAATATTTCGTTTCTGCTTGTATTTGGTGATGACATATTCAAGCACATCACCGGGGACAACCAATTTACGGAATTTCGCCTTATCAATTGTCATAAAATAGGTTGTCTTGGGTTCGCCGGAATAATGTTCTTCCGAACAAATGGCGCCGGCTGTTTGTGCCATCCCCTCAATAATCAGCACTCCGGGCATAATCGGGGTGTTGGGAAAATGGCCGGTAAACTGGGGCTCATTTACCGTTACGTTTTTAATTCCGCGCGCAGAGCGATCTCCATCAATATCGATGATTTTATCGACAAGAAGAAAGGGATAGCGATGGGGCAGCAATTCCATCAATCGGGAAATATCCAGCGTTTTAAGCTCTTTGGTATCCTCACTCATTTGGCTTCTCCCTTTTTCTTTTGCTTTTTCTTTTCCATTGCAAACGCCTCGCGGCGGGAACGGGCAATATCCCGCATCCAGTGTTTAATCGGCCGGGCCGGAACGCCGCCCCACTGTACCCCCGGCGGGACATCGCCGGAAACACCGCTTAAACCGGCGATTTGCGCGCCCATGCCTATTTTTACATGGCCGTTTATGGCGACCTGGCCACCCAAAACAACATAATCGCCCAGTTGCGCACTTCCCGCAATACCTGTTTGGCCAACTATTACGCAATGGCGACCAATCACCACGTTATGGCCGACCATAACCAAATTATCAATTTTTGTGCCCTCGCCAATGATGGTATCACGGTTTGAGCCACGGTCGACGCAGGTGCCGGCACCAATTTCCACATTGTCTTGTATGATCACCCGCCCGATTTGTGGAATTTTTTGATGCCCGTCCGGGCCCATGGCAAAACCAAATCCATCATTACCGATACGAACGCCGGAATGAATAATTACATTATCTCCAACAATGGCACAAATTACCGAGGCCCCACCGGCGATTGAACTGTTCCGTCCAATTCGTACATTTGCGCCGATAATCGCGTTGGGGCCGATGAGACTATTTTTCCCTATCTGCGCGTTGGGGCCAATAACCGCGCCGTGCTCAACAGTTACATCGTTTTCCAAATGTGCATTTGGGTCAACGTAAGCCCCTTCTGCGATACCTGATTTCACAATTGGCTGCGGTCGCATGGCTGAAGGGAAAAGCACCCCCATGGCACTGGCAAAGGCTTTGTAAGGTTGTTGGGATAC
>QILU01000248.1 GCA_003233475.1 Ahrensia sp. | reverse complement strand
TTCCACGGTACCGATAGCGGGGTCGCGGAACAGACCGAGAGTTTTAGCGAAATTGCTGCAGAATTTGGCGGGTCGGAAATACAATGGGTCAATACGGTTGAAGACCGCAACCAGCTGTGGAAAGCCCGGCACAATGCCTATTACCATATGTTGGCCTTTAGACCCGGTTCGCAAGGGGTGGCGACCGACGCCTGCGTCCCCATATCCCGGCTGGCTGAATGCATTGCTGAGACCATAAAAGACGTGGAGGAATTGGGGCTGATAGCGCCCATTTTGGGCCATGTGGGGGATGGTAATTTCCATGTTTCCCCCTTGATAATGCCGGATGATGCGGACGAGGTCGCGCGGGCAGAGACGATGATTGACCGATTAAACTTACGCACCATTGCAATGGATGGAACCTGCACCGGCGAACACGGGGGCAGGGAAAACGGCGGTATCTGAAACTGGAACACGGGGCAGGGGCGGATGTAATGAGCGCCATAAAACGGTCAATTGATCCTCATAACATCATGAATCCGGGGAAAGTTGTCCGGCTCGATTAACCATAAGCGGGCTGCTGATTGGCAAGATACACAGAAATTATTTAGAAATTATCAGTGAAAATCAAAAAGGCGCACCAGTGAATACAACAAACAATCAATTTACTTTGTTGCAGCAGAGCCATATCTCTCACTCCGTCATCCTCGAATTTGCTGAAAGCAAACTTCGGGGATCCAGAGACTTTGTTGTAATTTCTGGATCCCCGAAGCGCGTGAACGCGTTCGAGGATGACGGTGGATGTCGCGCAGCGGTTTACCGAGTTTATGCCTCATCCCTGCCATCTACTAGGGGCTCATCATGAGGCTTTTTGTGCTGTTTGGCAGTTTGCTGGTGATGGCTTTGATCGCGGCACTTGTGGTTCCCTTCTTTGTGGACTGGAACCAGTTTCGAACCCGATTCGAGCAAGAGGCCAGCCGTGCTCTGGGCCAAAAAGTTGAAGTAAAGGGGGAAACGGTGGCGCATTTTCTGCCCCTGCCTTCGCTCACTTTTACCAATATTCATGTGGGGGAAACGCGTGACGGTACTCCGTTACTGCGGGCGAAAAGCTTCAAGATGAACATTGAACTTGCTCCATTGCTTAAGGGGGATGTGGTGGTGGTTGATATGGAGCTGCAGCGCCCGCGGCTTGATTTATGGGTCGATAAGACAGGGAAGGTTGAATGGCCCGGGGAAGCCGGTGAAAACCGCTTTGATATTTCGTTTCGCGATATTGCGCTGGAAAAAGTTGTCATCAGTCAGGGTGTAATTCGGCTTCGGGACGAACGGGTTGGTCGGGAAATTATTCTCAAAGATATTGATGCCAATGTATCTGCTAAATCCCTGGCCGGCCCGTGGCAGGGCGACGGGGTATTTGGTTATGAAAATTCCAGGGTGAGGGTATTTGGTTCAACCGGGCTTTGGCAGGATACCGATCAAATACGGTTGAAACTCACCGTGCAACCCCAGTCTCAACCCTATGATTTTCTGTTCGATGGGCCTTTAAGTCTCAAAGACGCCATTACGTCTTTTAAGGGGCGGATGCGCATCAAGCCGATGCTTAAGCAAACCGACGAGGAACTGATTGAATTTCGCCGCCCGGCGCTTCTTGATGCCCTGCCGATTGTGGTTGAGGCTGATCTGGAAGCGAACGCTTCGTTACTTAACATCCCTGTTTTCAAGCTCGACATTGGGCCGCGCGACGACCCTTACATTTTAACCGGCACCGGGCAGGTGGATTTATCGGAAGCCGTTTCATTTCGTGTGCGGGCTGAAGGGCAGCAGTTGAATGTTGAACAATTGAGTGCTGCTTCCGGTGAAACTTCAAGCCCTTCTAAAAACACGAGCCTGGCGGGGAGATTTGCAATATTGCGAACCGTCCTGGAGCGGGTGCCGCGGTTTGAAGCGGATGGGGAAATCAGTCTTTTTCTTCCCGCCATTGTAGCTGGTGATACCGTGATTCGTGAGGTTGGAATGGATTTGCGCCCGGCAGAGGACGGATTGGGGTGGAAAATTGCTAATTTTGAGGCACAACTTCCCGGGCGCACGGATTTGCGCGCCAACGGGATTTTAAGCCTGGGAAAAGAGTTCGGTTATGAAGGCGACTTGACCGTGGCCTCCCGGCAACCATCGGGATTAGCGGCCTGGCTTGGGGCAGAAGTCAGCGCGACCATTCGCGAATTGCCGCGGGTGGGTTTTTCGGCGAAAACGAAAATTACCGACAAAAAAGCGGTTTTTAACGATCTGGAGATTGCATTTGGAGCCAATACATTAAACGGCGCGCTGGAAAGGCTGGCGATTGATCCAGCGCAGAGCATTTCCCGGCCAAAGCTAACGGCGAAACTTAAGGGTGACAATGTAAACCTTGATCAATTAATGGCATTGTTTGGTGTGTTTACGGGAGAAAATGGCGCACGAACCATCGGGGCCCATGACTTCACTCTGGATCTAGCGGCTGAACGGTTGATCGCCTCAGGGGTTGAAGTTGAAAATGTCACCGCCAAAATGTCCTATCAAAATTCTAAACTGGCGATCGAACAGCTGGTTGTTGAAAATATAGCGGGGGCAAAGTTATCGCTTGCGGGCACATTGGATGATTTTCCCGCAAAACCGTTGGGAAAGCTTAAGGGCTCGCTGGTTTCAAACAACCTCAGTAATTTTCTCTCGGTTGTTAAAAGCAGGGGGGGGGATTGGGCGGGGCTCGATCACTTGATTGAAGATTCTTCTCTGGTTGAAAACACTGATTTGAAGTTTGAACTCTCCGGACAGGAAACCGGGTTTAGGGCTGAGGTGAAAGGGAAATCAGGCGGGAGTGATGTGGATTTTTATCTTATCGGTGACGGCAGGGATTTTGCTAAACCGCTCACCGCACAAAAATTGGAAACCGGGTTGATTTTGGTCAATGACGATGCAACCCGATTAATGCTGCAAATCGGAGTTCCTGTTGTTCCGTTGCCGGGAACAGGGCGGGCAGCGTTAAAATTTAATGCATCGGGTGCGTTAAAAGAGGGCATGAAAACCGATGTCGTTTTGACCATGAGAGACGGTTATTTGAGTGCTTCAGGGCTCATTTCAGCGAATGCAATACCACCGCGGGACGGGTTTTCCGGTTCCTTGAAGCTGGTTTCCGATATTCAGGATTTTGATCCGCTTATTCTACTCTCCGGTTTGGCACTGCCGGGTTTTGGCGAGGGGTATTCGGGGAAATTTTCCGGGCAGTTAAAAATGAATGGCGGAATTTATACGCTTGAGGAGTTGAAGGCGAAAATTGGTGACACGGATCTATCCGGGAAAATCGCCCTGGACACGGGCGCAAAACCGCGTCCGGTAATTAGCGGTACACTCAACGCATCGGCAATTGAACTTTCGAGCCTGGCGGGGCTGGTTTATACCAATGGTTCGAACTCCTCTGAAGCGAATGTTGAATCGCGCCCGGTTTTCGCAGGGTTTGATGCGGCATTATCTTTGAGCGCCGGGAAGGTGTTTTTACCCGAAACACAAAGTTTCTTAAAAAAAATGGGAACCTTAATCGTCATGCGTGATGGGGATATTACCCTGGACAATTTGAAGGCGAATTGGCTGGGCGGAAATATTACGGGAAAGCTGTCCTTTGCCCAAACCACAAATGTGCGGCTGTTAAATGGGCAGATGAGTTTGAAGGGCGCCGAATTGGGTGCAATTGCCAATGCCGCCGGATTTGACGGGCTGTTCTCCGGCAAGATTGACGTGAATGGAAGTTTTGAAAGTTCCGGGAAAAACAGTGCCGCTTTATTGTCTGAACTAACCGGTAGTGGGAGTGCTGTAACAAGCGGGGGGAAGGTGAACGGGATAAATGAAAATGCCTTCTCGGCGCTTTTGTTAGCGGCCGATGCTTTGAAAAGTGATCAAACTGAAATAGAAGCCGGAGAGCTTTTGAAAAACAGTTTTTATTCCGGTTCCCTGTCTTTCAAACCTAGCGAGTTGGTATTCAATATGGGTGGCGGAGTTGTGCGCGCAAACAACGTCAAACTGGCCAATCAAAACACTGAACTTAGCGGAAATGCGCGCTATGACGTGATTGAGGGCAGGGCGGAACTTGATGCGCGTATAATGTTTGCTGCCGGAAAAGAGGCCGTTATTGGAGCT
>QILU01000006.1 GCA_003233475.1 Ahrensia sp. | reverse complement strand
AATAATTCATCGAAATCAACGCAATTCACCAGCTAATTGGTGTAGGCAGATACTATCATGAAATATTTGGACATATCGAAACTGCCTGACCGACCCTATATTTTGATGGGGTGTGCTGTGGTATTTTGGAGCATCACAACTTTTCTGATATTTATTGAAATTCTGCATTGGCCGTATATCGGGGCACAATTCAACGCTAATATCGCCGGTAAATCGGCCATCGTTACCAAGATTACTGTTTCATCACCGGCTGACCTGGCAGGATTGAAGGTTGGTGACGAAATCATCGCTGTGGAAAACAACAATGACGGGCGTTACAGATTTACCGGACTTGAAGCAATCGGCGGGCGCCACCAAATTCATTCATATGACATGTCAAATGCCACCACACTATCCAAGAATCTGATATGGAATTATTTATCCCAGGGCAAATTCGTTCTGATATTAAAAAACCAAAACCGCATCACAATCAAGCCTGCGAATTCCCGGCCTGTTTCAACCTTGCCATTCAAAATATTCAATACCGTGATGCAAAGTCTGATCGTCTTTGCCATTTCAATGGGGATTTATATTTTCGCCAAGCCAACGGTTGCCGTGAGACTGCTGATCGCCAGCGGATTGGGCCTGGCAGTCAACAATCTGATCGGCATAGCTCTTTTTGCCCGTGAGTTTGTCAAACCAGCCTATATACAGGCGCCCATATTCACCATAAGCGCGCTGGCAACTCTGACTTTTATTTACGGGTTGCTGGCCCTTTTGTGGTATTTTCCCAGCCCGATAAACCGGTTTCCATTCGGAAAAATTGTAATTGGTTTTGCCCTGTTTGTCTGGAGTGCCCAGCTATTTCAATTTTACCAGTTCCCTATCCATCCCTACCAATTTCCCTATCTCTTGTCTCTTCCAATAGCCGTCGTCATCAGCGCCATTCAATGGTACCGAACGAGAAACAGGCCGATGGAAAGAGCATCTGTTAAATGGTTTATGTTGACGATTTACGGCGTATCCAGTGTCGCTGCTGCATTATACTCCATTCCGATTATCCTGCGCCAGGAACCGATCATTGGACCGGTCACTGCATCGTTTGTTCTGTCGTTGATATTTGTCGGTATTGCCCTTGGAACCTTGCGTTTCCGTTTGTTCGACATGCAACGTATCTGGTGGCGTGTAATTGTATGGTTTGTGGGCGGGTTGATGGTGGTGGCTGTTGATTTATTGCTGATCAGCCAGTTTGACCTTGATCAAAAGGCGTCAATACCGCTGGCCCTTCTGATAACCGGCTGGGCGTATTTTCCCATCCGTCAAAGGATATTTGAATACTTTGTCGGCACTTCAGTCATTGAAGTCGGTGACCATGTTCCTAACATGATTACCCGTTTTTCGACTATTGTTGAGGAGCAGGAATTCGACGGGGGATTTGTCGCTTTTTTGCAGGAAGTATTTACCGCAAAAGACATTGGCGCCATCGGTCGAAGTAAAATTGAGCAATCAAGGCTGGAAGATCACGGGCTGGCCCTGCGGGTGCCTGATATTTCGGGAAGTGGATCAATTCAACTGATTGGCAAAGCGGGAGGGCGCCAGTTGTTCACGCGGAATGATTGCCAGGTAGCTGAATCGTTCTTGCATCTGGTTCGCAATATGAATACCGCAAGCAAACAGCAATTCACCAAGCTGCAAGAGGATCGTCAACGTATTGTACGCGACTTGCATGATGATGTTGGTGGCAGGCTGCTCAGCCTTGTCTATCAGTCCAAAGATGAGCAGATTTCACAAAAAGCCCGCGACGCTCTGGCCGCTCTCAAGGAATCCCTGATTGTTGTTGAAGACAGCGAGGCCATTGATTTCGAAGTGGCCTGGCACAAAATCAAAACGCAGGCAAAAGAACGCTTTGAGCAGTCCGGGCACAAATTTCAGATCAATGAATCCATTCACTCACCGCGGATTTTGTCGGCTCGGGAATATGTAAATGTTAAGCGGATTTCCCAGGAGATAGTCAGCAATGCAATCAAGTATAATTCCAGAGGAAAGATCGAATTGAGCGTCATTGTGGATGATCTTGGAACTATTAAAATGACCAGTACCAACTGGATATTCAATGACATACAGGACAAGACTTCTACCAAACGCGGCCTGCTGAATATCGATACCCGGCTGGGTGAAATTGGCGGAAAATTGCACACACGCATCGAAACAACCGACAATGGCAAGCGGCGCTATGTTGTCAAAATTGTTGTACCGTTGCTGAATTAAAATACAATTCTATCATTGTTGATTATCGTTCCAATCTTATAAAATTCCCAGTTGCCTGGCAATCAAAGCAGCTTCACTGCGGCTTGATGCGCCGATTTTCTGATAAATTTTGCTGATATGGGTGGCCACTGTATGTTTCGAAATATTGAGGAATCCAGCCACTTCCGGCCTGCTGAAACCCTTGGCCAACAACCGCAATACCTCTTCCTCACGCCCCGTCAAATGAATATCCGCAAGGGCAGCGGCCTCATCCGGCGTTATACCCGAGTCGGACAAGCCCGGATTGTGAACCGGAGTTGGATGGTTTAGATGCATGCCGTCACTGTCAACTTCATCGGTGCGCTGGTTGCGAATGAAATCCAGCATTCTGCGGGTAACGGCCGGCGCCAACGGCGGTTTACCTTGCATGATCCCCTGGAACTCGTTTACCAGCGCATCCTTTGACTGTTCCTTTAACAAATAACCCTTGGCACCATATTCAAGCGCCCGCAGCAAGCGTTCGCTTTCGTCGTGGATTGTCGATATCACCACATATGCATTTGGTTGCACTTTGAGAATTTCCAGTATGAATTCTTCGCCGTTGCCATCCGGCAAATTTAAATCGAGTACAATCAGGTCGAATATTTTTTCTGTTATCGCCAGGTGCGCGTCACCCAGGTTCGATACCTTATCGATCACGGGATCAGCAAATGCTTTGCTGATGACGTTGCCCATTGCTTCACTTGCATCAAAATGATCTTCAATTATCAATACGTTTTTCATCAGCCATTCACATCACCGTCAAGCCAGCCAATCACCCCTGTGGACTAGTCCGGTTGGATTCATCGTGCTCCCCCACCGGAACTATAACAAATTTTATCGGCAAATGTCACTACAGCGTCAAGGCCAAATCATTCGCGATTGCCAAAGTACAAGTGGCGCTGCGACTTAACTGGTCGAACAGTTGGAGATATTTGTTGACAGGGCTCATTTTAGAACGAAAATTCCAGCGAATTTTAGTGGAACAGTCACGTTGTGCAACGGAACGCACGTGACTTCTACCAGACTGGCCTAATTAAAATTACTTGCAATTTAGGAGAATTATCATGGTTACCACTCCACTTGAATGGCGCGATCTTGGCACGATCAACACGACGGACAACGCAGGTGGAAATGATGACCAGTATCAGGTCAAAGTTGTCCAGCTTGAAAATGGCAACCTTCTCTATGTTTGGACCAGTGACGCGGACCCGGCGTCAGGGCCTGGTTCAACTAGTGGCCGAGACCTTATCGGTCAATTGTATGACCCGCTGGGCAATGCAGTTGGTGGAGAGTTTCAAATCAGTATTGCCACCGATAATGGCCACTTCGATGCTGATGTAACAGCGCTCGATGGCGGTGGTTTCATGGTCACCTATACCTATACGACCTTCGAGAACAGTCTGGACGGTAGCACTGACATAAAAGCAACCGTATTCGACAATACCGGTTCGTTAACGCAATCCTTTGATGTTGATGACGGATTTAATACCGTTAATGGGGAATCACAAGTAGCCAGCGTTTCTACAAGCAGCGCTCTTGTTGCTTATCGCACAACCGGTGGCATTGCTATTCAGGTATGGAATCCTTCAACTGGAAATCAGCAGCTGTCTGAAAC
>QILU01000087.1 GCA_003233475.1 Ahrensia sp. | reverse complement strand
GCGGAAATATCTCTTGCATGCTGGTCGAGGGTGTTTGCCGTGCCGTCATCATATTCTACGGATTCGTCGTCCAAGGGCGCCGCCATAGCCAGAGCAGCACCCGAAATAAAATACGGATTATAACTCAGATTTTCTCCTACTTCTTGTCCTTCAGGCGCATCTTGATATCCGGTCAGCAATGAATAGAGATAGTCTGCACCGTTTTCCTGATACATGGTGAAAATATCAAAAATAAATTTGGGAAAGCCACGTTCCGGTGCACGGGCTTTTGCAATCAAAGACAAATCAGGCGGAAACGCCCCGCCATTTGCATTCATCGCTTCCACATTATTGGCATAAGGGCCCTGGAACCGATCATTTGGCCGGGCGGGCCGTTGGAACATTTCACCGTCCGCATTCGGGCCATCGGTAACTTCATATTCGGCTGCATAATTCTTGATCTGCTCTTCAGAATAGCCCAGATCTTCCAGATTACGATAAGACAGCAAGCTCAGCGAATGGCAAGCCGAACACGTTTCAGTATAAATTTTCAGGCCACGCTGAAGCTGCCCAATGTCATACTTTCCAAATGGGCCGGCAAAGCTCCAGCTTTGTTCCGTTGGTTTTTTAATCGGGTAATAAGGCGTGCCTTCATCTTCTGAGGCGCTTGCAACCGAGCCAACGAACATTGAACCAGCGAACACCAGGCTGATGGCAATTATCAGTGCCGAAGCTTTTGAAGCGAGTTTGGAAAATACCAACGTCATAATTTCATTCTCTCGTTTTCGGGCTCTTTTGGAGCCTGTAATTGTCTTCAATGCCGCTGAAATACGGCGTAAAGTTATTGGCGTCTGGCTAGAACCTCTAGGTTTTTTCATCCGCAATCAGCGCGCCCGGAGTTTTAGCCTTCACCGCGTCCATAATACTGGCCGGGCGCGGCAATGGTTTTTCAAACCACCCCAAAAGCGGCATTATAATGAGAAAGTGGAAGAAGTACCAAAAGGTCGTCGCCTTCATCAACGGAATCCATATCCCTGTAGCCGGGCGCGAACCAAGGTAGCCGAGAAAAATAAAATTAAGAAGGAACAGCCAGAAGAAGATTTTGTACATTGGCCGGTAATTCGCTGATCGAACATCCGACGTATCCAGCCACGGGACAAAGAATAAAACCAAAACCGCGCCAAACATGGCAATCACACCACCAAGTTTTGAGTCAATCAAAACAATCTCAGTGAACGGTATCCCGATATTAAAATCAATCGCCCGTAAAACCGCATAATAGGGCAGGAAGTACCACTCAGGCACAATATGAGCAGGAGTTACCAGCGGGTTGGCCGGGATATAATTATCCGGATGCCCAAGGTAATCCGGCATGAAAAACACGAAATAGCTCATCAAAATCATAAACAGCGACAGGGCAAATGCGTCTTTCAAAGTCGCATAAGGGGTAAACGGAATAACATCCTGCTTTGATTTCACCTCAACCCCGGTCGGGTTGCTTTGACCTGTCACATGCAGCGCCCAAACGTGCAGAATAACCACTCCCAAAATCATAAAGGGCAACAGGTAGTGAAGTGAAAAGAAACGGTTCAGCGTGGCATTCCCCACCGTATATCCGCCAAGCAGGTATTCCCGAACAGTTTCCCCCACCAATGGAATGGCTGAGAAAAAGTTGGTGATTACCTGCGCTCCCCAGTAAGACATCTGACCCCAGGGGAGAACATATCCCATAAAGCTCGTTGCCATCATCAACAGGAAGATGATCACACCTAATATCCACAACACCTCGCGCGGTGCCTTATAGGAACCGTAATAAAGCCCCCTGAATATGTGGATATAAACAGCAAAGAAAAACATCGAAGCGCCAACGGCGTGCCAGACTTGCAATGTATTGCCATAGCTCACATTGCGGCGCAGCAAATGCACGCTTTCAAATGCCAGCGAGATATCGGCCGTGTAATACATGGCAATCACCACGCCGGTGATGATTTGAGAAATCAACATCACCATCAAAATTCCGCCAAACGTGTACCAGCCGTTCAAATTTCTTGGCACCGGATAAGAAACAAAGCCGTCATGCACGAACCGGGCAATGGGCAACCGTGCGTCCATCCATTTGCCGAAGCCGCTGGTCGGATTGTAATTAGAATGTCCGCTCATCAGTTATGCTCCCTCTTGTTCTTTTTCTTTTTCTTCGCCGATAATCAGTTGCTCCGCACTGGCAAAAGTATAAGGAGGAAGCGGCAAGTTGATGGGTGCAGGCCCCTTCATAACACGCCCTGTTACATCAAATTTTGAGCCGTGACAGGCGCAATACCAGCCTTCAAGACCCGCATCAACCTTTGTTGGAATACAACCAAGGTGCGTACAACTCGCGCTAACGATCGTCCACTCATTGGTCGCAATGCGATCCTTCGCTTCAGCAAAATCACGGAATTTGTCTTTCGGAGCGCTGAGCGCCACTTCGACTTCATTTTTAGTCAAACGACGAACAAAATACGGCTTACTGCGCCAAACAACGATCAATTGCATTCCAGGTTCAACCGACGAAACATCTACATCAATTGGCAAACCGGCAGCTTGAACTTCCTTGCTGGGGCCCAATTGGCTTACCAGCGGCCAGGCAATTCCACCAACCGCAACGGCACCCGTGACACCGGTTGCGATGTATAAAAAGTCTCGGCGTGTTCCATCACTCGCGTGTGCTTCACCCATGGAGTTATCCTCTCCGGTATAAATTCCATTCAGCAAACTGTTGTTCCCGCGTACAATTTCAGCAAACGGACGGGCACATTTTTTAATACACCCACAACAGAATTAACTAATGCTTTTCTAAGCGCCTAAAAGCGGTTTTGTCCAGTTGTTACAAGGGTTAAATCGGACTTGTCGCACGATTTTTTACCCGTATTGAACAATCGGGGCAATATGCCGCTGCCAGAAGAGAAAAATTTATCCATTAAGGAGGGAATTTCCCTCAAATTGCTTCAGATAATCCGCAGGCTTTTTAATGTTTTTTACTTCGATTTTTTCGCCAAATGGGCAACCACGTTTTCTATCATCCGCATTCCCGCGTCCTGACCAAGACTCATGATGCTTTCAGGGTGAAACTGCACCGCTGCCACCGGTTCACTTTGGTGTTCCAGCCCCATGATTATTCCATCATCTGTTAACGCGGTTATCCGCAAATCCTTGGGCAGCTTGCTTTTATCGGCGTAGAGCGAATGGTAGCGCCCCACGGTTACTTCTTTGTCGAGTCCGGAGAACAGAATTGAGTTGTTTTGCACCTTAATCCGCGACGGCTTACCGTGCATGGGGGTTTCCAGTTGAGCCAGTTCGCCGCCAAATGCTTCCGTTATCGCCTGCAAGCCGAGACATACCCCGAATATTGGCAATTGCCGTTTTCGCGCCTGGGCAATTGTATTGGCGCAATCAAAGTCCCCAGGGTTTCCCGGACCGGGGGAAAGCACCACCAGGTGCGGATCGATCTGGCTATATACCTCATCAGCGATGGGCGAACGCAAAGTGGTCACCTGCGCTCCAGTCTGACGAAAATAATTCGCCAATGTGTGCACAAAACTGTCCTCATGGTCGACCAGCAGAATTCGAACCCCTTCACCAACAGTCGCTGCCACCCGCCCCTTCCCCTGCGTATTGCCTAAAGTAGTATCGCGAATGGCGCTTAACATGGCGGAGGCTTTTAATTCTGTTTCGGCCTCTTCTTCCTGCGGGTCGCTGTCATACAACAATGTCGCCCCGGCCCGTACTTCGGCAATTCCGTTTTTAATCCGCACCGTGCGCAA
>QILU01000089.1 GCA_003233475.1 Ahrensia sp. | reverse complement strand
GCCAACGGGGAAATTTATGACCAATATGGTTTGTCTGCGGCCCACCCGACATTCCCACTGCCCAGCTATGCAAGGGTAACAAACCTTGCCAACGGTAAATCGATTGTGGTGCGGGTGAATGATCGCGGGCCGTACAGTTCTAAACGTATAATTGATTTATCTGCCCGTGCCTCGCAATTGTTGAATTATCAAAACCAGGGGGTGGCAAATGTTCGGGTACAGTACATTAAACAAGCGCCTTTAGATGGGTTGGATTATGAATATCTGATAGCCTCCTACCGAACCAACGCACAAGGATCTCCGGTGGATGTGGGAACAGAAAATCCAATAGAGAATAATCCTGACAGATTGAGAAGGCTGGACACCTTTCCCACCGGTTCGATTTCTGGCTCGAAAACAAACACCGGTAAAAATAAGCCGGTCGACCCGTTCTTAGAAGACCTGCAAGCGACAAAAACGCAAAAAGATACGGGCAGCACACTTTCATTACGCATGCGCAATTACCTCAACGATTCCAAATAGGTTGCTTGAACTCAACCGCCGGGTTGCCTAAGCTGATTTATGGGAGCAAAAGAGCACTCTAGGAAAAACTAGAGGCAAAAGGGCAGGGATACGCGTTTTGAGTAAATTGTTTTCGCCAAACTTCGGATTACGGTTGGTTCTGCTTGTTTTTTGCGGAATGGTTTCACTTGCCGCCCAAGCCCAATCGTTCCAGACCAAGGCGCAACAGGCGATTGTCATGGATTTTGACAGCGGGTCTGTTCTTTTTCAAAAAAATGCTGACGAATTAATGCCCCCCGCCTCCATGGCCAAGTTGATGACTATTGAAGTGGTGTTTAATGCCCTGAGCACCGGTCAGTTGACCATGGATTCCACGTTTACAATTTCGCAGGATGTTTGGGAGCGCGGCGGTGCCAATTCCGGCGGTTCCACCATGTTTGCGAAATTGAACTCCGATATACGGCTGGAAGATTTGCTTCGCGGGATTATCGTTCAATCGGGGAATGATGCATCCATGGCGATTGCCGAGGGAATGGCCGGTTCGGAAGTTGGCTTTGCCGGCATTATGAATCAAAGGGCCAAAAAAATCGGGCTGGAGAATTCTGTTTTCACCAATTCCACCGGCCTTCCAGACCCAAATCAACGGGTAACCGCACGGGATCTGGCTTATCTTGCCCGCCATATTATCAAAACCTACCCGGAGCTTTATAAAATATATTCGGAACCGGAGTTCACCTGGAACAAGGTTCGACAACGCAACCGCAACCCGATTTTGGGTAAAGTTGAGGGTGCCGATGGATTGAAAACCGGATTCACCGAGGCATCAGGTTACGGCATGGTTGGTTCAGCCAAACAAGCTGATGGCAGGCGCATTATCATGGTTCTCAACGGCATGGAATCAAAACGCCAACGGTCAACTGAATCTGTCAAAATGATGCGGTGGGCATCCCGCGCTTTCCGATCAATAAAGTTGTTTGAGGAAGGTGAAGTTGTGGGGGAAGCAACATTGTATGGCGGAGCGAAATCCGGGGTGGAACTAAAGGCCGATGGTGCGTTGCAAATCTTTGTTCCGGTCGGCTTCCGAGATCGCTTAAAAGCAGATATTGTCTTTGATGGCCCTATCCGGGCGCCGGTTCAAAAGGGCGCAAAAATTGCCCGGCTTCAAGTGACGGTGGATGGCAAAGTCTCTCAGGAAACCCCATTGTTTGCTGCCGAAGATGTGGCCGAGGGTTCCATTCCCCAGCGGGCAATGGATGCCGTTCAGGAATTAATTATAGGCGTGTTCCGGTTTGAAGAATAACCGGTAGAACACGCAATTTACTCGCATTTATCATTTCATTTGACTATGAGACACTATCATTAACGGTGGTACGGCAAAACGGTGCGCGGGCATTTCATCACATTTGAAGGCGGGGAGGGGGCGGGGAAATCCACCCAAATTAAACGCCTGGCTAAGCGCCTTGAAAAAATGGGCTATAAAATTCTGCTCACCCGCGAGCCTGGTGGGTCGCCCGGTGCGGAAGCTGTGCGCCATGTGGTGCTGTCGGGGGCAGCCCAGCCCTATGGAACAGATATGGAAGCGGTTCTGTTTGCCGCCGCGCGCAGCGACAATGTGGAACAGATAATCAAACCGGCACTGGAAAAAGGGATCACCGTTTTGTGCGACCGTTTCATGGATTCAAGCCGGGTTTATCAAGGGGTCAGCGGCGGTGTGGATGAGGATTTTCTGTTGGCCATGGAGCGTGCGGTGACCGAAGGCGCGCGGCCTGATCTCACGCTTATTTTTGATCTGCCTCCGGAAGTGGGGTTGAAACGCGCGGCGGAAGTCTGGGCTGAAGATGGCCCGGATCGCTATGAAAACGAAGAAATTGCCGAGCAGGAAGCCCGACGCCAGGGATTCTTAGCCATCGCTGAAAAAGAACCAGACCGGTGTGTGGTTATCGATGCCGGGGCAGATTTAGATGCTGTCAGCAAGCAGGTGGATGTTGTCGTCGATACCTATTTGAAATTCGCGAAAGGTGCTTCTTCACCATGATGGAACTGGAAGAAAGAGCGGTGGCTGATCGGTTGGATGGTATTCCAACGCCGAGCGAATGCACCCGGCTTGTTGGCCATGACAGCGCCATGAAAAAACTCACTCACGTCTATGCCAGCGGAAAAATGCACCACGCATGGCTGATCAGCGGCCCGCGCGGAATTGGAAAAGCGTCCCTTGCCTTTTGTTTTGCAAAACACATTTTCAGTCAACCTAATCAAACAAGTGCTCCCGAATTGTATGATGCAGCAACCATCCCGGACACGATTAACCGACAAGTATCCCAGGGCGCGCACCCGGAATTATTGCACCTTACCCGCCCTTGGGATCCGAAAGCTAAAAAATTCAAAACCCAGCTTACGATCGAAGAAGTACGCCGAACAAAAAGTTTTTATGGGATGACCGCAGGGGCCGGGGGATGGCGCATCACGGTCGTGGACTGCGCAGACGACATGAACGCCAATGCGGCAAATGCATTGTTGAAAATCCTGGAAGAACCGCCAAAGCGGTCGGTGTTTTTTGTGCTCACCCATGCGGCGGGCAGTTTGCTGCCCACCATTCGTTCCCGCTGCCAGATGCTCTCATTGCAACCGCTGAGCGCTCAATCCATCAACACGGTTTTGGATCAATTGAAAGTTCTGGCGTCTGAGGCTGATCGTGATCGAGCATCAAGATTATCTGAGGGATCGGTACGGCGGGCAATTCAACTGATCCACGGTGACGTGATGAAGGATTACAATACCTTTGAAAAACTCATGGAAACGCAAGCAACAGGCAATGGGACTGATTGGGGGGTGGTGCACAAAATTGCTGACAATATTTCTCGAAAAGGGCGCGAGCAGGAACTTGGCTTGTTCCTTGATCTTGTCATGGGTTGGATTGGAAAGCAGGCAAGGCACAATAAGCGCGCGGCGTTGAGCGAGCTCGCAAGCTGGGCCGAGGTGTGGGAAAAGGCCAGTCATTCCATCGCGCAGGCCGAGGCATTTAATTTGGATAAAAAACAACTCATTCTGTCATTGTTTGAAAACCTGTTCACGCGTAATAGAAGTTGATCAACCCGTAACATCACTTCAGGCTTTGCTCAAAAATGGCAGAAAAATATTACATCACAACTGCCATTTCCTACCCCAATGGTGCGCCCCATATTGGTCACGCCTATGAATTGATTGCGACTGATGCCCTGGCTCGTTTCAAACGCCTTGACGGGTTTGACGTTTATTTTCTTACCGGCACCGATGAACACGG
>QILU01000154.1 GCA_003233475.1 Ahrensia sp. | reverse complement strand
GCCGCAACCGAAAGCCGTTCCCCGGCCATGCGATAAGAAATGGCTTCGGCCAGATGAATGCGGGCAACGCTCTTTGACCCATCAAGATCTGCCAATGTGCGGGCGACTTTCAAAATCCGATGAAAGCCACGGGCTGAAAACTTTTGCGCCTTTGCCGCATCTTCCAGCAATTGCTGACCGGCTGAATCGGATGCCGCAATTTTTTCGATGATCGTATTGTTTGCTTGCGAATTGGTGTTGCAATCCACCCCAAGAGCCGCATAGCGCTCCGCCTGAATTTGGCGAGCGGTGGCTACACGCTTTGCAATTACTTTGCTGGATTCTCCAGCAGTCGGGGCCATCAAATCACTGGCAGAAACAGCAGGAACTTCAACCCGCAAATCTATCCGATCCATCAGCGGGCCGGAAATGCGCGACTGGTAATCCGCCGCACACCGGGCTCCGCGTCGGCAGGTGTGGCCCGGTTCCCCCGCCATGCCGCACCGGCAGGGGTTCATGGCGGCAATCAATTGCAAGCGAGATGGATAAGAAACCCGATGGTTGGCGCGGGCAATGAAGGTCTCTCCGGTTTCCAAAGGCTGGCGCAAGCTGTCCAGAACCTGGGGGGTGAACTCAGGAAACTCATCTAAAAACAAAACCCCGTTATGGGCCATCGATACTTCCCCCGGCCGGGCGCGTAAACCACCTCCCACCATGGCGGCCATAGAAGCTGAATGGTGCGGGGCGCGAAACGGTCGGGCGGCGGAAAGTTTTCCGTCAGCAAGAGTACCTGCAATAGACGCGATCATGGAAACTTCCAGCAATTCTTTTGGGGCGAGCGGCGGTAGAATTGACGGCAGGCGCGAAGCGAGCATGCTTTTGCCGGAACCAGGCGGGCCGACAAATATCAGATTATGCCCCCCGGCAGCGGCCACTTCCAGCGCTCGTTTTGCAGTTTCCTGACCGCGAATTTCTGCCATATCCCCTAAATGTTCCGGCGCATCTCGAATCCCCGCCACGGGACGGGACAAAACCTGTGTCCCCTTAAAATGATTGGCTACGGAAATGAGACTGCGCGGCGCCAAAACATCCATTTCCGGATCAGCCCAGGCGGCTTCATTGCCAGAGGCTGCCGGGCAGATAAGCCCCTTATCCAGAGCGTTTGCACCAATGGCAGCGGGCAGCGCGCCAGCAACGGAAGTTATGGTACCATCAAGCGACAATTCCCCCATCACCACATAACCCTCCAGCGCATCGCCGGGAATAGCCCCAAGTGCCACCATTAAGGCCAGCGCAATGGGTAAATCATAGTGGGAACCCTCTTTGGGAAGATCCGCGGGCGCAAGATTAACGGTAACTTTTTTGTTCGGCATGGAAAGGCCGGAAGCATGAATCGCCGCCTGCACCCGCTCGCGGCTTTCAGCCACTGCCTTATCGGCCAGACCGACAATCTGCATACCCATTTTGCCCGGGCCAACCATAACCTGAACATCCACAGGAACGGCCTGAATGCCCTGAAATGCAATTGTGGTACAACTTGCAACCATAAACTTACCCTGCCCTCATTACAGCTCCTCAAATTCAGGCTAGCGGATAGATGGTATATTCGTCAAGAACAAATATAGAACAAAAAATTTGTGGTGACCAGCGGAGCTTTGTTGCTTAAAGCCCGTGTATGGAAAACCAACAAAAACTAAAGCCAACCCTTATCGGCCTTATTGCCGTTTTGCTGTGGTCTTTGCTGGCATTGTTTACCGCCGCGAGCGGGAAAGTACCGCCGTTTCAGCTTATCGCCATTTGTTTTTCCATCGCCACATTTATTGGAATAATCGGATTGGTAAAAAAGGGCGAAGGCTTCTCTGCGCTAAAACTTCCCCTGCCGGTATGGCTGTTGGGGGTGGGTGGCTTGTTCGGTTACCATTTCTTTTATTTCACCGCTCTTCGCCTCGCGCCCCCGGTGGAAGCCGGGCTGATCGCTTATCTCTGGCCCCTGTTGATTATCCTGTTCTCGGCCCTGCTGCCCGGTGAAAGGTTAAAAACCCATCACGTTGTTGGGGGATTGATCGGACTGGGCGGCGCTTTGTTAATTGTCAGCAAGGGCGGCATTTTTTCATTTAATTCTGAATACGCGTGGGGTTATGGGGCGGCCGCCCTTTGTGCGCTTATCTGGTCAGGCTATTCGGTTTTGTCGCGCCGCTTCGCAGAAGTTCCAAGTACCGCCGTTACCGGGTTTTGTGCTGTATCCGCGTTGCTCGCCTTGATTGCCCACAGTTTGTTGGAAACAACCCAATGGCCGCAGACAAACATTCAATGGCTGGCAGTTATTGGTCTTGGGCTGGGGCCGGTAGGGCTGGCATTCTACGTTTGGGATTACGGGGTCAAGAAGGGTAATATCCAACTGTTGGGCGCAGCAAGTTATGCCGCTCCGGTGCTCTCCACCTTCGCCCTGATAGCCGCCGGATACAGCAGTTTCACCTGGAATATCGGGCTGGCTACCCTGCTGGTAACGCTAGGAGCAGTGGTGGCGGCAAAGGACATGATCTGGAAAAACTAACTCCGCTTTTCTTCCACCGCATCCCAAAACATTGCTGCAATGTCCTCGCCACCAAAATTCTTTACTTCTCTTATGCCGGTTGGTGAGGTCACATTGATCTCGGTCATGTAGTCGCCGATTACATCAATGCCCACAAATATAAATCCCCGGCGTTTAAGCTCAGGGCCGATGGCCTCGCAAATCTCATGTTCTCTTTTGGTCATGCCGATGGCTTCGGCGCGGCCCCCCACATGCATGTTGGAGCGGGCTTCGTTTTCAGCAGGAACACGGTTGATCGCCCCCACCGGCTTGCCGTCAATGAGGATTATGCGTTTGTCACCGGCGCGGACTTCTTTCATGTATCGCTGAGCAATAAATGGCTCGGGCCAGGTGGCTTCAAACATTTCCAGCAGGGACGAAAGGTTTTGATTTCCCTCCTGAATGCGAAACACCCCGGCACCACCGTTGCCGTATAAGGGTTTTATAATAATGTCTTTGAATTCTTCCCGAAATTTTTGAATTTCAACCCTTGAGCGGGTGATCAGGGTTTCGGGCATGAGATCGGGAAATTCGGTGACGAATATTTTTTCCGGCGCATTGCGCACCTCAGCAGGATTGTTCGCCACCAGAGTTTTGGGATGCAGGCGTTCAAGCAAATGGGTGGCGGTTATATAGCCCATGTGAAATGGCGGGTCCTGACGCATGAGGATGACATCCATATCGGCCAGATTTTCCCGCCTGGCTTCACCCAATGTGTAATGGTCCCCCTCCACATCACGCACACTTACCGGTTCGCAATCGGCATAAACCTCGCCATCGCGCATGGAAAGACGGTCGACCTCGTAGTGAAACAATTCATGGCCGCGGCTTTGAGCTTCCAGCATCAATGCGAAGGATGAATCCCCCTCAATTTGCACCGTGGAAATATGATCCATTTGTACCGCTACGCGCAGTTTGTTTTTGGAGGCGGCCATGGAATTAATCCTGTTGGTATTGGAATTTGTTGCTTAGCTGAATTTTGGCGGGTGGGAAACATCCTGTTCTTCCAGCTGCACAATAGGGGCTGGGATACCGCAGGTTTTTTCTTTTGATTTGCACAAATCGGCGACGATGCACAGCTCGCATTCCGACCTTCGCGCCTTGCAGATATAGCGCCCGTGCAGGATGAGCCAATGGTGGGCGTGGTATAAATATTCTTCGGGAATGCGCTTCATCAAAATCGCCTCCACCATTTCCGGGGTTTTACCCGGCGCAATTCCCATGCGGTTGCCGATCCTGAAAATGTGGGTGTCCACCGCCAT
>QILU01000161.1 GCA_003233475.1 Ahrensia sp. | reverse complement strand
CCGTGAAAGGGTTGGGTTTTGGCAAGGCGAAGCAAAGCATCGGTGATTTGGATTTCTCCCCCCGCGCCGGTCTCCTGATTTTCCAGGAGAGCAAAAATTTCCGGCTGAATGATGTAACGGCCATTGATCATTAAATTGGACGGTGCTTCACTCACTTTGGGTTTTTCCACCATGTCGTTAATGATAAAGCCAGCGCCCTTAGGTTCTCCGGCGGATACAATTCCATAGTTTGAGACTTCGTCTGGATTACATTCCTCAACAGCAATGATATTGCCCCCGGTTTGATTGTATATATCCATCATCGACGCCAGACAGGCTTTGTCTTTTGATTTTGTCACCATGTCAGGCAGAAGCAGGGCAAAGGGTTCGTTGCCCACTATATCGCGGGCACACCAAACCGCATGGCCCAAACCTAGCGGGGTTTGTTGACGGGTGAAGCTGGTTCGGCCGGCGTCCAATTGTTGCGCTGCGAGAGCTTTCAGCATTTCATGTTTGTTGCCGTTCCTCAACATTTCCTGCAATTCCGGCTGCACGTCAAAATAATCTTCAATGACCGCTTTGTTGCGCCCGGTTACAAAGACAAAATGTTCAATTCCGGCCTCCCTCGCTTCATCCACCGCGTATTGAATGACTGGCATATCAACAACGGTAAGCATTTCCTTGGGAACAGTTTTCGAGGCGGGGAGAAACCGGGTGCCAAGACCGGCAACCGGAAAAACTGCCTTACGAACCGGTTTGACAAGTGAATTAGGTGGGGACACGGGCTGCTCCGATTGAGTTGAGGGGGCAAAATTAGAAGCTTTTTAATGGGCGAAAACTCAGCTTGATCTCATTTTCGACCCTTTTTGTTACCAAATATGGTTCACCATAGCAGACCTAACATGCTCATCTGAGTTATGGTAAACGAAGTCTTAACGAGTTTTGCGTTGAAATGGTGTTTCGAGGGAAATTTCCACTCATTCGAATCAAGTCGCAGGAACTCAATATGACCAGATTTTCTAAATTTATAACCACAATTGCGGCGATAACTTTGTCCTTTGGATTGGTTTTAACTTTGATGCCCCAACCGGCGCAGGCCGATGTGGCATTTCGTAATTGGATAAAGGGGTTTTCTGCCGTGGCCCAGCGTCAGGGTATAACACGCTCAACCTATGACAGGGCATTCAAGGGGATCAGGTCCATTGATCCTGAAGTGCTGGCTTTGGCCAGTTATCAACCGGAATTCAGGCAAAAGCTTTGGATGTATTTTGATTCACGGGTGAATGATCGCAGCATTGCACGTGGCCGGGAGGAAAAACGCAACTGGAGCAAGTGGCTGGCTCGGATTGAACGCAAATATGGGGTGAGTGCGAATATTCTATTGGCCATATGGTCGATGGAGACAGGCTATGGGGAAGCTTTGAAGAAACCCAAATCACTAAGAAGTGTGATTCGCTCGCTGGCAACATTGGCTTATGCAGACCGCAAGCGGCGAAAATTTGGCCGTTCCCAGTTAATTGCGGCGATGAAAATTTTGCAATCCGGGCGCATTACCACCAAGCAATTGCAGGGTTCCTGGGCCGGGGCCATGGGGCATACGCAATTTATTCCAACCAGCTATATTGCTTATAGGCAGGATATGGACGGGGATGGCCGAAGAGATATCTGGTCTTCGGTGCCTGATGCCCTGGCCACAGCAGCAAATTTGTTGAAACGCAGTGGCTGGCGATCCGGGCGAAGCTGGGGTTATGAGGTTTCCGTTCCCAAGCGGGCTACAAAATTTATTGGGCGTTCGCGCACAATAGCGTCCTGGGCTAAGCTTGGGGTTCGCCGGGTGGCGGGGAGGAAGTTCTCCAAAACAAAAGACAAGGCGGTTTTAATGTTTCCGGCAGGGCGCAGTGGTCCGGCTTTTTTAATGTTGAAGAATTTTTATGTGATCAAACGGTATAATAATTCTGACAAATACGCCCTTGCGGTTGGGCACCTGGGGGATCAGATTGGCGGGGGTGGAGATTTTATCCGCACTGTTCCGCGGCCATTTCCCAAGCTGTCATACGAACAACGCATTGAGTTGCAAAGAATACTTAAACGAATGGGCTTGTATGAAAAGGATATTGATGGGAAAATCGGCAGTGGTACTCGGGCTGCCATTCGTAAAGCCCAAAAAAATATGGGGTTGAATCCAACCGGATTTGAATCACCGAAGTTTTTATCGCGCCTTAGAAAACAGGGCTAAACCCGCAGGCGCGACAACAGTTTGAAAGCAGAATTGCGTTGCGCCGATTAGTTTTATTCAGTTTTGTTTTTGTCCTCTTGATGAGCGGCGGCATTGAATTGCCGTCTGGTAAAACGGGTTCTGCATTCACCCAGCTATTGGGGATGTCACAGGCTCAGGCACAATCGGCAAGTAAGAAGAAGAGACGAAGTCTTTTCAAAATTTTGTTTGGACGCAAGAAGGCCAAGCGTAAGGTTGTTCGAAAGAAACGCAGTCGAACCGTAAAACACCGTGATGTAAAAAGACGCTCCGTGAGAAAGCGCAAAGTTAGAAAACGCAAAAAAAGAATTGTGGCAAAACGGAACTTAGGCCTCCACAAGGTTGTTAAAGCCGTAGCAGCGCCGGTTGTTATCGCGAAGTTGGAATCGGCCAAAACCGTACTCGTTGTGGGGGATTTCTTCTCCGGAGGTTTGGCGAAGGGGTTGAAGGAGGCCTATTCAGGTGTCTCGGATATTCAGGTGATTGATAAATCAAACGGCCTTTCCGGTTTCGTTCGTGATGATGTTGTTAACTGGCCGACCAGGCTCCCGGCTCTGTTGGATGAATTCAAACCCGCTTATGTGGTTGTTATGCTTGGTTCCAATGATCGCCAGTTAATACGTGAGAACGGGGATAAACTAAAGAAAAGAACGCCCGAATGGGAGGCTTCCTACAAGAAACGGGTGGAAGCATTGGGAAAGATTTTGAAGGCCGGCGAATTGCCCTATTTTTGGGTTGGCCTGCCCCCGGTTCGGTTCAAAACAATGAACAAGGATTTTCTGGATTTCAATGAGATTTATAGCAAGGCGGCGCAATCTCCCAAGGGCAAGTTTGTGGATGTCTGGGACGGGTTTTCGGATGCGGATGGAAACTATTCCCGCTCCGGGCCAGACGTAAATGGGCAAATTGTTTTGTTAAGACCAAAGGATGGCATCAATCTTACCAGGGCCGGTCGGCGGCGGTTGGCGTTTTATGTACAGGGGCAAATTCAAAACACACTTTCCGATGGCAAGAATTTAGCGGAAGCCAGCCTGGCGTTTGATATTGAATCTCAACTTCCGAAAAGCGCGACTTATAATCCGGAACGTACCGGCAAAACTGTGGTTATTCGATTAGACGACCCAGCTATCGACGGGGTTGAATCTTTGGTCGGGGAAAAGGTCGACTTAAATGGTGGGGCAGGGAGTGTTTTCAGACTTCCGGTCATCAACGGGCCAGCGCGCAGCATAAATAAAACAGGGCGGGTGGATGATTATTCCTGGCCGCTGACCCCGAATACTGCCACCCCGAACAGCGCCGTTGCTGACGCCAACTAGCGTGGCAAATTTGTGCTTCCCATTAATATTTTGTCCACCGCGCGGGCGCATTGACGGCCTTCCCGGATAGCCCAGACCACCAGAGACTGACCGCGGCGCATGTCGCCTGCCGCCCATATTTTTTCCACGCTGGTTTGATATTCATTCGTATCAGCAAGCACGTTTTGGCGGTTATCAAGTTCAACGCCCGCCTGGTTCAGCATGCCTTCAGCAACGGGCGACAAAAAGCCCATGGCGAGCAGCACAAGGTCTGCTTTCAATTCAAACTCGGTGCCTTTGATTGGTTGGAA
>QILU01000076.1 GCA_003233475.1 Ahrensia sp. | reverse complement strand
ACCGTCCTTGAGTTTGATTGATGCAATTTCGGATGCTCTACCCATTAAAATCTCTACGCTACTTGCAGGTGAAGCGATAATGGATCGAATTTGAAGTGAGTTGTTAGCCGAAGCAACTGATTTATCTCTATAATGTGTAATTGAAGGCCATTGTAATTAACCCAAAACCCCCTTCTGAAACAGAATAGGTTATTTTGTCTCAATCAAAATTGAATTGCCTTGAGCCCCATCGTTAATGAAATCAATATTGTCTTTGATAAAATGCTACCTGAATTTTTTGGGGTGTTTAATCAATTCACGTCATAATGCTTCAAACAACTTCGCTGATTGGGGTTGTCCGTTTGGACAAGGCACGACTTGAAAAATTGGTTCAACAAATTTACCAGGAATAGCTCGGGTAATATGGCGATCATGACGGCAGTCCTGATGTTGCCTCTTGTTACCGCCATTGGTGCTTCCATTGACTATGCAAGTATGATTCGAATCAAATCAAGCATGCAACAGGCGACCGATTCAGCCGCACTGGTAAGTACGCAAGAACTTCGAATAGCTGGAGCCCAAACTGATTCCATAGAAGCAGTTGCAACCAATTTTGCATTGGCCAATGCCTCAAACGACACGCGACAAAATATCACCGTCAATGCGGAAATCCAGGACGACAATAAAGGGGTAACCGTCAGTTTAACTTACGTTTGGCAGCCGATGATCTTGCAGCACATCAGCAATTTGGTTACGCCGATCGTAACAACTGCGACCGCCAGACTGTCCGGTGATGCCAACATATGCGTTCTTGGTCTGGCAGCAAATGCACCCAAGAGTATATTTCTGGATCATGAATCCTCAATTACCGCAACCAATTGTGGTGTGTATTCCAACTCTACCGATCCAGATTCAATAAGGGCAGATGATCAGGGCGCTATAAATGCCAGCTTGATATGCTCAGCAGGCGGAGTAACGGGTACCATCTCGGCGTTTACGCCTCGTCCTGTCACAGATTGCCCGGTAATACCGGACCCGTTGATCGGCAGGGCCGAACCTGTTGTAGGCGGATGTGACTTCAACAACACCGAAATTGTCAGTCGGAGGAAAACACTCATACCAGGCGTATATTGCGGCGGCATTAAAATTGCCGGAAACTCAGACGTGACCTTCAATCCCGGCGTCTATATCATCAAGGGGGACAAGCTTATTGTCCAGGATGAATCGTCGATAACTGGCGTGAATGTCGGGTTTTATTTGGCAGATGATGCGGCAATTTTCGAGTTCAACGAAAAAACCTTCATTGAATTGACAGCGCCTGTAAATGGGCCGTTGGCCGGAATTCTAATTTTTGAATCCCGAAGTGTGACTGATGGCCGCAAACACCAGATTAACAGCAACAATGCCAGAATTCTGATTGGAACATTTTACCTGCCGAAAAGCACGCTAGCTGTCAGCACAAAAGCACCCGTTGCCTCTGAATCTGCCTATACCGCAATCATTGCCCATGCAGTGGAACTATTGGAAAATCCAACACTGGTTTTAAATGCCAATTACGACGACACCGATGTTCCAGTTCCAGAGGGCCTGGTTGGAAACAAGGTGCGCCTTACCAATTGAGTGGCGCGTGATTTGTGGCTTAAAGTCTATCATTAAATAGCCCGATAAAGCGTGGAACGATCAACGGTAATCCCCCCGAAAAAACATTGGGTTGATAAGTAGAATTTTCTCATAATAATACCTGAGGAGATTCCGATGAAGAAATCACGATTTAACGAAACGCAAATAATGGCAATATTGAAACAGGCTGAGGGCGGTGTTCCTGTGCCTGAGCTTTGTCGCGAGCATGGCATGAGCAACGCCAGTTTTTACAAATGGCGAGCGAAGTATGGCGGCATGGATGCGTCGCTGATCTCGCGTATGAAGACGCTGGATGATGAGAACAAGCGCTTGAAGAAAATGTTTGCTGAAAGCCAGATGCAGAATGATATTTTAAAGGAAGCGCTTGGAAAAAAGTGGTGAGGCCATCTCAACGCAAAGAGATGGCCTTATGGGTTTGTGCGATTCCGGGGGTTCAGCATTGCTCTGGCTTGCCGTACATTTCAGATCAGCGAGAGTTGTTATCGTTATCAGCCCAAACTGAGCAACGAAAATGAAAAGATTGCCGACTGGTTATTGGCAGTGACGAAAGCCAAACGCAGTTGGGGCTTTGGCTTGTGTTTTTTGTACCTGCGCAACGTGCGGGGCTTCAAATGGAACCACAAGCGTGTTTATCGTATTTACAGGGAGTTGGAACTCAACATGCGCATTAAACCACGCAAACGGTTGAAAAGAGAAAAGCCGGAACCCCTGGCTGTTCCCGAGCACCCCAACCGGGTCTGGTCCATGGATTTTATGGCCGATCAGTTGGCCGATGGCCGTCCGTTCAGAACGCTCAATATTCTGGATGACTTCAACCGTGAGGGTTTGGCCATTGAGGTTGACTTCTCACTGCCGTCAGAACGGGTAGTGAGAACGCTGAATTGGCTTATCCAATGGCGGGGCAAACCCGATGCCATTCGTGTCGACAACGGCCCAGAATACATCAGTGGCACGTTACAACTCTGGGCACAGAAATGTGGTATTGAGCTGATGTACATTCGCCCGGAAAGCCACAACAGAACGCCTACATTGAGCGTTACAATCGCACTGTACGCCAAGAATGGTTGGGGCAATATCACTTTGAAACACTGGATCAGGTTCGCGACCATGCGACCCGGTGGCTCTGGACATATAACAACGAACGACCCAACATGGGCATTGGAGGTATTACACCAAAACAAAAACTACTTAATGCAGCCTGAATTCTACTATTGAACCCCGTTAAAAATGGGGGGATTACCTGAGCACATTAGTCACTCCGTCAACGCCCTCCCTGGCTTTGGTTATGTATCAATTTCCGATACTTATGCATTCAGCAAAACTAACTATACTTGCATAATATTTCTCACAAAGAAGGGTTGTGTCAAGTCATCAATGGCTTGTCCCGGTGTTGCCGATGTCTCATAAATTTGCATCGGTTTTAATCACTGAAAACCAGATGGAATCGGATTCCAAAATCCCGCATTAGCATTGAATTACAGACGCCAATTTTTTCCCCTTTTCGGGTAGGTTGCTTTCTAAAATTCCACCGCGTCCTGTGCGGTGTGAAACACCGTAATTATTGAAATCGTATCACCTTCAATTTGATAGAAAATCGCATATGGATATCGTGCCAGAACAAGTCGTCTAACAGTGGGTTCATCTGTAACGCGTCCAAGGAGAGGCATTTCCGATAATCTTGAAAACGCGTTGTCGATTGCCTGGAATATTGCCGCCCCGGCTGCCGGGCTTTGCTCGGCGAAATAATTGCCGATATTTTCAATATCGCGATATGCACGCGACGATAATCGAATTCTCATGCAGTGCGAAACCTATTAAACAAGTTGGATATTTCTTCATCGCTTGCATATCGACCGGCTTTGATATCAGCCAAGCCATCTTCGACAGCCGCACGCTCGTCGTCGGAAAGTTGATACGGCGTCTCAACCGCTGCCTCAATGATCATTGAAGCCAGTTGGTCTTGTTTTTCGTCGGGCAGTTTGGAAACTGCCGCAATCGCTTGATCCATTAGTTTTGTCATAGGTTGTTTATACCACGCGCTTCCCCGCAAAGCAAAATGGAGGAGGTGGAACCTACTGCTTTGCGGGGATTTCGCAGGAACACGAAAAAACCCCGCGCTCTGGCGGGGCTTTCGATGCATCAATCCAGCTGCTGTTGCTAGATTAGTAGTACTGACTTGTAAGCTTGTTTCCAGCTTTTTGCTTTTGTAACCCGCGCTCATATCCGAGTGCATAGGCGTCAAAAACCTGGAACTTGATGAATTTAACTCCATCTTCCATTGACATCGTACGTCGACAATCCACATCGAGGAACAGCTTCATCAATGCGATATCTAGTGCTCGATATTCATCATTGGTCTAAGGTTTATGATTTGAAATAATTTTCGACCAAACGAGCCGGTTGCGAGCCAACTCGTCTGCCCATGACAGACTGGCCTCAATGCTCAAAAGTCAATGCCCGTAACTCCAGTGGAGCGGCTTTACTTTTGAGGATGGCCAGTACCATGGGAAGGACGAGTTGGCAGTTGACGGTACTTTCGAAGAGAACAAGTCGAACGCAAAGAAACCCTGCAGATTATTGGAGGAGGTGGAACCGAATTCTGCAGGGTTTCGGGCCCTTCGAACCCGCATCGATTAACACGTACAGTCCCCTTCCGTTGGGACTGAACAATTTTTAAAGTTGCCTTGGCAGCAACCTTGGGCAGTTCCTGCCCCTTTGCCGTTAGGCGCGTCATTCTTGACGCAAAACGTTTCCCCCCGTGTTGTCGGAAGCCAACGAAGCAGACTGAAATTTGCTGACGCAAGGAAGTAAATATTTGTCGTCGCGTAGTTGTTGCGCCCGACCCCAAACGATCTGGTGCAGGCCGTGCATCTCGTTAGAGTGTGCGGACAAGCCCAAGCGACGACCGCTCTCCCGTCAGCGTTAGCAGGGAGACGGTTGTTGTGTAGCCCGATTACAATAACCTGGTCTTGTTAAAGCCTGGTGTTGTTGAGGGAGAGCGTTTGGGGTCGGGCGTAGCCCGGCAACACGGGGGGAACAAGTTTTCGTTATTAATTAGGTGGTTAAGCCGATAATAACAAAACTCAGACCCTCCATTTCTATATAAGGAGGGTCAATAGGAGGGGCATTAGCCGCTCAACCATCAGATATTATTGATGAATTCATCAATTAACTGATTCCAATCTGACTTCCAC
>QILU01000004.1 GCA_003233475.1 Ahrensia sp. | reverse complement strand
TCAAAACAATATCAAGCGCAACGTCATCAAAAATGTGAACAAATGATCCAGAAGGGTCTATATCTCCTATTGCAAACGGCTGAAAACTACCAGTTTGATTTGACCAGTGATTATTTCCAACGATATCGGGCTTAATGATTAGACTACCCGAACTTTCAGTAAGATGTTCTTGGCATGCCCGAGAAGCACCCCTTGCCACAATTACTCTATGGATAATTCGATCTTCTGGTTTGGGAAAATCTATTGGGAACGGAATAGTGCATTCACGATCGAGAAATATTCGGTGAGGGAAATTTACAATCCAACGCTCAGCACCTTTGGCTTGCTTTGCTGAATTTTGCACTGCCTTTCTAAACCATCTGCTCCATGCTGTATTTAAATCTCCATCAGGCCAATTGATTGTTTTTTCGCTGAAGATAATGATGTGCCGTCCGCATACAACAAGCAAATCGCACAATTCTTTCCCGTCGCCTTCAACAGCCTGTTTCTGATCTCGAAATAGACTTGGGTAAGACCACAAGTTTAAAAATGATTTATCAGCCAATTTTGCAAGGTAGCGTTCAGACTCAGTGACGCCTTCCGCTTTTATTACAGGTGGACGAATTTGATCAAAGCGTTCGTCAATACCAGATGGAATTTTCAAGTGCTACCTCCAATTGGAAACCTATCAGAAATTGCAAATCTGCAATAGAGATGTCACCTTTTCTTCTACCAGAGGGATGCAACGGAAGAGCGCAGCGTCTCCCTTGCCAAGATGTGCGTTGTAATACAACGCACATCTTGCGGAACGCGATAATTGGTGAAGTTTCCTTCAAACGCCTGAATTGAATCACTGCCCCACATGCGCCACGGGCAAATCAATCACGTTTCATTTTGTGTCAGGGACTGAGTAGCCATCTTTTTGGAGCCGCTGTCGCTCGCCTTGCCCAAATCCGGGCGAGCGAGAGGGGTGGAGGAAGGATGGTGGGCTTTCCTTTTGGTGGGCTTGAGCCGTAAAATGGGGGATTCAAAGTGCGATTTGAAAAGTTTATCGAACGCCTGTTGGTGTTTTCTGCAAGTCATTGAAATTTCTGGGTTTCAGGCAAGTATGCCTTATAGCAAACTACCCAAAGACGCACATTTTCCGCGCGCATTTCATGCTGTCAAAAACACCATTCTCGAACACCAAAAACCGTCTTTCTTTCAAGGGGTTAAGTGGCATTTACACGAACAATGTGCACGACCTGAGACATGGGTGAAATGGTGGAGGTAATCGGACAAACCTCGAACACCATTTTCGATGAATTAGAGCAGTGGGAGGCGTATCTCAAGAGTGAAGGGATAGATATCCACATTCTGGAGAATTGCGGTGAAGTTGAAGATTATCCATCTGAAAACCATCTACGAGAAGATTCCCCGTCTGAAAGCCGTGAAGCCAAGCGTCCTCGCCCGGTGCTGCGATCCCGGCGACCATCGCGGGGGCCATCGCTATGAGGAAAACGGATGGTATAACCCACACAGCCAATGCTGAGCGTGATTTTCAGGCAGTCGCTCTGTCTGCGGAGCGAATTGCAAAGGAGGGGCGAAAAAGCAAACGCGTAGCCAAGCGCAAAACACCTTCTCCACTTACATTACGGCTGACGGATGAGGAGCGCATCAAGCTTGAAAACCTGGCCGCAGGTGTGTCGTTGAGCGCCTATATCCGCAAATGCCTCTTTGGCAAGGATGCAGCCCCGCGCAAAACTCGCGTCCGCATTCCCGTGAAAGACGCCCCTGCGCTGGCACAAGTTTTGGGATTGTTGGGACAAACACGGATTGCCAATAACCTCAACCAAATTGCCTATGAAGCCAATTGTGGTTCCTTGCTGATGGATGAGGAAACCGAAAACGAAATCAAGATGACCTGCGCCCATATCGCCTGGATTCGGGTCAAGCTGATTGAAGCCCTTGGTCTTAAAAATGGGGGCAAAACATGATCCTTAAAGCAAGCCAACGCGCCGGTGGAACGCAACTGGCGATTCATCTGCTTAAAACAGATGAAAACGAGCATGTCGAAGTGCATGAGGTCAGCGGCTTTGTGTCCGACACACCTCTGGATGCATTTAAAGAAGCCTATGCCATTAGCCGGGGCACAAAATGCAGGCAGTTTCTGTTTTCGCTAAGCCTCAGCCCGCCGGAAAAGGAAAATGTCCCGATTGAAGTTTTTGAACAGGCCATTACCGATATTGAAAACAGCATCGGCCTCATCGGTCAGCCGCGCATCATTGTCTTTCATGAAAAAGAAGGTCGTCGCCATGCCCATTGTGTCTGGTCGCGTATCGATGTGGAAAAAATGACAGCGATTAATTTGCCGCATTTCAAACTGAAGCTGCGGGATATCTCCCGTGCGCTTTATCTTGAACAGGGCTGGAAAATGCCACGCGGGTTGGTGAACAGCATCGAGCGCAATCCTCTCAACTTCACACAAGAAGAATGGCAACAAACCAAACGTATCAAACAAGACCCGCGCGCAATCAAGGAAGCATTTCAGGATTGCTGGGCCATATCAGATTCACACACGGCCTTCGCAAGCGCATTGGAAGAGCGCGGCTACTATCTCGCCAGGGGTGATAGACGCGGCTTTGTCGCTGTTGACTGGCGCGGTGAAATCTATGCCATTTCCCGCTGGGTTGGCATCAGAACAAAAGAAGTCAAAGCAAGGTTTGGCGATCCTGATGAATTGCCTTCGGTTGAAAAGTCAAAAAACGTTTGGCCGGAAAATTTACTGAAAAACTAAAACAGTTTTCGGAAAAGGAAATTGCAAGACACAGCCAGGCCGCAACTGTATTTGATAAGAAACGGATTGCAATGGTTGTCCTGCACCAACAAGCGCGTGAGCAATTGAAACAATCCCAAGCCAAACGTAGGACGTACGAAACAAAAATCCGTTCGCACGTTTGCCAACCGGATTAAAAGCTTTGTGGTTTCGGGTAACGGGCAAATACCGGAAAATTAAAAATTCGAACGAAATTGAGGCAGATACCTGCAAAGATCGCGATCAATCGGAAATGCAATCCCTGATCAATCGGCAATTGGTTGCGCGCAGACAGCTCCAGCACGAAATTCGCCTGTTGCGTCACCATCACGGTATTCAAATCAAGAAGCTTGATCGCGACATGAATGGTTTTATGAAGCTCTCGCCTGCGGAACAAAACATTGCGCTTTCGAGGCCTCAATCGCGTGACGCAAAACGCAAAAGAAGCCGATTTTTTTCACCTGAATCGGGCTGAGCTCGCGTTTTGCAGCGCTTTAGTTTTTTGCCAATTCCTGAATCTTGACAAGGCGCTTTTCAAATTCATCCTTTGAAATTTCAACTGAATCAGAATGGTTGTATAAATCCTCAAGAATAGAATTATTTCTGACAAATTCCCCAGATCGGGGATCATATGTTTCGCAATAATTAGGGTCTGAATTTTCATCTATAGAAATTCTGGAGAGAATGCCAAATATGTGAAAATATTGATATGTCATGTTAGGGTGTGGACTCAATTCAGCCAACATCTGATTGCGAAGAGTTGTACCATAGATAGGAAATTTATGGCCTTCTTTTCAAATCGAATTGCCAACCTTCTCATATCCTTCATCTTACAGAAAAATCTCTCCACAATGTTGCACATGGCGTAGAGGTTTTTGTCGTGCGGTATCCGGCGCGGGTAGCTTGCCCGTCAATGCCGCCGTCACCTGTATATTTTTTATTTCTTTCGTAAGGTTGGTATTTTTAGCCCTGCTTCAGATGAAGCAATCAATATGCCAAGCCTTGAACCGCCCCGGGTTTACCGGAGAGTAAAACTCTCACAGGATGGACCCTATGACACAGAAAAAACATACCCCGACCTACACGGCTGAATTCCGC
>QILU01000008.1 GCA_003233475.1 Ahrensia sp. | reverse complement strand
CTGTTGATGAACGTTTTGCGCCGCAGGCGGTTTTTTTGCTTCGGGTGACCTTGGGTGTGATGTTTGTGGCCCATAGCCTGTATTTGAAGTTATTTATTTTCACCCTTCCTGGTACGGCGCAGTTTTTTCAATCAATTGGACTGCCTGGCTGGTCTGCCTACGTCGTCTTCATTTTGGAGGCTGTCGGCGGGATCATGCTCATTTTGGGCATCCAGGCACGTTGGGCTGCCCTCATCCTGGTTCCAATTTTAGCCGGCGCGACTTGGGCTCATTGGGGTAGTGGTTGGTTATTTACCAATGAAAATGGCGGCTGGGAATATCCAGCCTATCTGACGATTCTAGCGTTCTCTCAATTCTTATTGGGTGATGGTGCCTATGCGCTCATGCGGTCACGTCCGGTCCCTGGGAAGATAAGTGAAATAGGCAAAATGACCTCGCCATAATCACGCCCGGGTTCAAACCGGAGATAGTCTTTGCTGCTGTTTGCAGCAAGAATGCACGATGATACTCAACAACCCCTAGTTTACTCTACCTCCCCACCCCATTGTTCTGGGAGAGGGGGTAGAGTTTAGTGATTCAAAATAAGCCGAAAATGCTCTAACTGCTTTTTATCAAAAAAAGCCTGCCCGGCGGTAATTTGCCGGGCAGGCCTTCGAAACAGGGTGCCTACGTCTAGGGGATGAACGGGTGCCCTGAAACTGTTTGTCAAAATTTTATTTTCGGCAGATACGCTCGTAGCCACTGTGAGTAATATAGGTGTCGGTGCGCTCATTATAGGAGCGATAGGCGCGGTAGCAGCGTGCCACATGGCGCTCCCAGCTTGATGCACGATAACTACGGCGCTCACGGTTACGACGTCGCTCACCGGCGACAATTGCAGTGCCGATGATGCCGGCTGCAATTCCACCGGCAATCCAGTGCTTACGATCGCCTGCATAGGCATCGGTGCTGAAGGAAGTGGCAACCACCGTGAAAACCATCATGGTGAGTGTAGCGGCTGTAATAAGTTTGGATTTAGTCTTTGTTGCAGTGTTGAACATAATGCTCTCCTGTTATTGGCCGTTTATCTGAGTAGGTATGTGGCCGGTTTGGTTTCGATCAGGACGGCATGCCCTGAACTTGAAACCAACTTAGGAGATGGCATGAAGAATGGATGTGCAGGATTGCACACTATGTTAAGTCTTTGAATTTAAGGCAATTATTTCTGAATCAGGAATTGGGTAGTAGGGATGGAGGAGCCTAATTATGGTAGCGCAGCGCAAAAATAACAGGCAAAAAGGCCTGCTCAACCGGGATGGCTGGGCAGGCCTTTAACACGGATACTCTAGGGGATGAGCGGGCGTCCTGAAACTGTTTGCAGCATTTACGTTCGTTCTTCATCGGCATGGTAAGCAAAACAGTGCTGTACTGTTGATTTTGGCTGTTATCCCACGAGTACCAGCAGCCCACCGCTCAGGTTTATCAGCATGGGTGTCATTGGTGTGGGAAGAAATAACCACCGTGATAAGAACGTCATGGTGAGTGTAGTGATTGCATGAATTTTAGGCTTGGTCTTGTTTGCAATATTGTACATAACACTCTCCCTGATTGTTGGCCGTTGAAATGACAGGCAAGTGGTCGATGGGGTTTTTAATCAGAACTGTTAATCGAGGCGGCGCGCCCTGAACTTGAAGCCAACATAGGCAAAGCTATGAATTATCGCTGTGCCGGATTGCACGCCTTAATAAGTCTTTGAATCAAATGAATTCTTTAGGAAAATTTCCCGCTGCACGAAACGGGTGGCGCGAAAGGAGAGGCCTTATTATGGTGGCGCAGCACCCTATTTGCAGGAAATAATTATGAGCTTTCGGATCACAGGATTAAACTCAAAGCCCTATCATTCCTTGTATGGAATGGGCGAAGAAGACCTTGCCAAGCAGGGGGCCGTGCGATGCCGGGTTGATAAATATCCCGGGTTTCCCGATCGCATAGAAATGCGTGATGCCCGATTGGGAGAAAGCGTTTTGCTGTTGAACCATACCAGCCAACCGGCAAAGTCTCCGTATCATGCAAGCCATGCCATATATGTTTTGGAAGGATCGAAGGAGACTTATGACGAGAAAGATGAAATCCCGCAGGTCATGCTGGACCGAATTCAAAGTCTGCGGGGCTTTGATGGTCAGGGCATGATGCTGGATGCGGATGTTGCTGAGGGTGAGGAAAATATTGTTGCGGTGATTGAACGGTTGTTTGAAAATCCCAACATTAAGACCATCCATGCCCACAACGCTAAACAAGGGTGCTTTGCAGGGATGATTGAGAGGGCCTAATCCCCCATTTTCAATGCTTCAATAAAGGCGGATTGGGGAATTTCGACTTTGCCGAATTGGCGCATTTTTTTCTTCCCGGCTTTTTGTTTGTCCAGCAGCTTGCGCTTGCGCGAGGCGTCCCCGCCATAACATTTTGCTGTCACATCTTTACGCATGGCGGAAATTGTTTCCCGCGCAATAATATTGCCGCCGATAGCCGCCTGAATGGGTATTTTGAACAGGTGTTTGGGAATCAGCTCCTTGAGTTTTTCACACATCACCCGACCCCTTGTGATGGCAACGGAACGGTGCACCAGCATGGAAAGCGCATCCACTGGCTCTCCGTTCACCATCATGGTCAGTTTGACCAGATCACCTTCCCGGTACTGGTGGATTTGATAATCAAACGAGGCGTAACCCCGGGAGATTGATTTCAACCGGTCATAATAATCAAACACCACTTCGTTCAACGGCAATTCATATTCCAACATGGCGCGGGCACCCACATAGGTGAGATTGGTTTGGATGCCACGGCGGTCCTGACAAAGTTTCAAAATGGGCCCCAGATATTCGTCCGGGGTCAGGATGGTGGCTTTGATCCAGGGTTCGTGAATTTCAATAATCTTCATCACGTCCGGCATATCAGCCGGGTTGTGCAGTTTCATTATCGTCTCATCGCGCATGTGCAGCTCATAGACCACACTCGGGGCGGTGGCGATGAGATCAAGATCAAATTCGCGCTCCAGCCGTTCCTGAATAATTTCCAGATGCAGCAGGCCCAAAAATCCGCAGCGAAAACCAAAACCAAGTGCGGCGGAAGATTCCATTTCATAGGAAAAACTTGCGTCATTCAAACGCAATTTACCGACGGCGGAGCGTAAATCTTCAAAATCGGCGGCGTCCACCGGGAACAACCCGCAAAACACCACCGGTTGGGCCGGCTTAAAGCCGGGCAAAGCCTGCTCTGTCTGGCGCTTGTCTTCGGTGATGGTATCGCCAACGCGGGTATCGGCAACTTCTTTGATCGAGGCGGTGAGAAAGCCGATTTCACCGGGGCCCAGCGTTTCAACTTCGCTTAGTTTAGGCAAGATCACCCCGACCCGGTCGAGGGTGTATTTCGCATCCGTGCCCATCATGCGAATGACTTGGCCTTTTTTCAACTCCCCATCAATGATGCGCACCAGAACGATCACCCCGAGATAGGCATCATACCACGAATCCACCAGCAGGGCTTTTAAGGGGGCGTCACGGTCGCCTTCACTTGGGGCAGGCAACTGGGTTACGATGGCCTCCAGCACATCTTCCATGCCGGCGCCTGTTTTGGCGGAAATCTCCACCGCATCTTCTGTGTCCAGCCCGATCACCTCTTCAATTTGCGCCTTAACCCGTTCCGGTTCGGCCGCTGGTAAATCAATCTTGTTTAGAATCGTGACAATCTCGTGGTCGTTGTCGATGGCCTGATAAACATTTGCCAGGGTTTGCGCTTCCACCCCTTGAGATGCGTCCACCACCAGCAAAGATCCTTCGCAAGCCGAAAGCGAGCGGGAAACCTCATAGGCGAAATCCACATGGCCGGGGGTGTCGATCAGATTGAGGATATAGTCTTCACCGTCATTTGCTTTGTAATGCAGGCGCACGGTCTGGGCTTTGATGGTGATGCCGCGTTCGCGCTCGATATCCATACTGTCGAGCACCTGCTCAGACATTTCACGCTCGCTCAGCCCGCCGCACATCTGTATCAGCCGGTCGGCAAGGGTGGATTTGCCGTGGTCGATATGGGCAACAATAGAAAAGTTGCGAATATGGGAAAGCGGGGTGCTCATGGATGCTGTTTAGCACCGATACACCACCTTGCAAGTGGCCTTTGAACCGCGCTGGTCTATAGAATTTATCCCGCCCTATTGTTTTTCGGTTTCCTGGTTTTCAGGGCTTTCCTCATCACCCCATTTGAGTTTGCCGTAATCAAACCCTTCTTCAACGGTGGGTTTAACAATCTTAAAATAGGGTGAGAGATCAAAATCCCTTGGCGCAAAAAGCGAATGGTGCCGAATGTGCAAAATCTCATCCACCGCATAGGCTTCGCAATCATCTTCGAGGCAATCTTTGAGTTTTTGAATATTAGGCAAAATCGGGTAGCGAATGGACTGGAAGGCCTGAGCAATCAGGGTGGAACAAATCGCCCGCGTGGGATCGCCGGAACCAAAGGCAATCATCTTGCGCCGCCACCGGGTCGGTATCGGCGGAGTAGGCAAAAGATAGCGCGCAAGGTCAAAAACATTGCGGGTGTCATAGGCGGTGCCCAAACGTTCCACCATGTAGGTAACCAGTTTTTCCCGGTCCAGTTTGGTCAGCCCCACCGGGCGGCAAATGCGGGTGTTGTAGGTGGCGTATTTTTCTAATGGGCGGGCCACGCACCCTTCTCCCAGATTCACTTCAATCAGGCGCGGAATTGAATTGGGATTATTCTCGTTTGTTTCACGATAGTTATCGGGAATAACGTTCCCCACATAAAGGGCCGCATGGGACCAGGTGGATTGGGTGAGGTATTTAATCACCGCCGACAGTTTTTGGTTTCCCTCCACCAGCAGCACATCGCCGGGCTGCAAAGTTTTCAGCAGGATTTCCGGTTCAGACGGGGTATAGGGCTCATAACCGGACGACTGAGCGGTAATTCTCCCCGCAATAAATTCCGCAAGCCGGTCTAGAAAACTCTTTTTAATGTCCACCTTATACTCCGGTCGATCTGCTGTTAGGATAGCGTTCACTTGTTATTGGCGTTTTGAAACGGTTGTTTCAACCTTTTTGCCAAAAAGTTGAAGGATATTTA
>QILU01000063.1 GCA_003233475.1 Ahrensia sp. | reverse complement strand
GAGTGTTTTGAGGCTCACGCTATCGGCTTCTTCGAAGGGTTCCACAAAGGTGCGGCGCAGAGCGGCGATATGGCCATAGCAGCCAAGAACCCGGCCCATATCACGGGCCAGGGCGCGAACATAGGTTCCCTTGCCGCAGGTGATTTCAAAAACTGTACAATCCGCATCCGGGCACTCGATAAGTTCAAATGTATGGATGGAAACTGTGCGGGGTTGTAATTGTAGCTCCCTACCCGCGCGCGCCTCGGCATAGGCCCGTTTGCCATCAATTTTTATGGCGGAAAACGCCGGGGGGATTTGTTGGATGTCACCGGTGAACTGAGGCAAAATCTCTTCGATTTGGTGTTGCAACGGGCGCAGCTTGCTGGACGCAATCGTCTCACCTTCTTTGTCATCGGTGTTGGTTTGCACCCCCCAGCGCACGGTGAAGCGGTAGGCTTTTTCCCCGTCGGTTACAAAGGGGACGGTTTTGGTGGCTTCCCCCAAAGCGATTGGCAACACGCCGGTAGCGAGGGGATCGAGGGTTCCTGCATGGCCCGCTTTTTGTGCGTTGAACAGCCAGCGGATTTTGCCCACCGCCTGGGTGGAGCCCAACTCATAGGGCTTATCAAGCACCAGCCAACCGGAAACCGCCCGGCCTTTTTTCTTCCGCGCCATATTCTAGTTTTCTCGGGCGATGTCCTGCTGAACGGCATCGCTGCGCAACAGGCGGTCTATCTTGGCGTAGTTTTCAAAGCTTGTGTCTTCGAGGAAACGAAAGCTTGGAATTGACTTCATTTGTTTCAGCAAGGGGGATACCTTGGCCCGGATGAGTTTGGATTGTTTTGCCAGCGCTTTACAAATGGATCCTGCGTCGCTTTTTCCCTTGCCGTTTTTCTTTCGGCCCCCAAAGGGAGAAATAAAGCAAGTGGCAATTTTCAGATCAGGTGACATGCGCACTTCGGTGACCGAAATCAGTTGCCCGGTTAGCACCGGATCGGCAAGAGTTTCGCGGGCCAGTACTTCGGTCAGGGCATGGCGCACGAGTTCGCCGACACGCAATTGGCGCTGGGAGGGGGCTTTCGATTTGCTCATGGGTTGACCCTGATGCTTGCCTGCCCCGGTCTAAGCTGAAGACCAAAACCGGGGAAGGGAGGGGGAAATTAACAGTGGAAAATTTTGCGCTTACAAGCTGCGCTCAATCATCTCCACGGTGAAGCACTCGATGACATCGCCCGTGTGCATATCCTGATAATTCTTGAATGCCATACCGCACTCGGTACCGGAACTGACGCTGTCCACCTCATCCTTGAAGCGCTTGAGGGTAGACAGTTCACCTTCATGGATCACGGATCACAACATCTTCACGCAACAGCCGCACTCCCATGCCGCGTTCCACATGGCCCTCGGTGACAAGACAGCCGGCAATTTTGCCAATTTTTGAATGGCTGAAAAGTTCTTTGATTTCGGCGTATCCGATGAAGGTTTCGCGCCGTTCCGGTGCCAGCATACCGGAAAGCGTACCTTTCACATCATCAATCAGATTGTAAATAATCGAATAATAGCGGATTTCAATGCCTTCACGTTTGGCCAGCGCCTGCGCCTGCTTATTGGCACGCACATTAAATGCGATGACCGGGGTTTCAGAAGCAATGGCGAGGGCTTCGGTGATGCCACCAACACCTGAATGGATAACACGGGCCTGGACTTCCTCGGTGCCCAACCCATCAAGGGAGGCATTGATTGCTTCGACAGAACCTTTGGTGTCGGCTTTGATCACCAGAGGTGCGATGGATGCTCCTTTGGCCTTCAGGTTGCTCATCATTTGTTCAAGGGAACCGCGCTGGCCGGCAGATGCGGCCTCGGCCAGATCCCGGGATTTGCGTTCGCGGTATTCAGCAATCTCGCGAGCGCGGGATTCATCTTCCACCACATTAATTGTATCACCGGCAGAAGGCGCGCCGGACAGGCCCAGAATTTCAACCGGGGTTGAAGGGCCGGCGGATTTCATTTGTTTGCCATGGTCGTCGAGCAGAGCCCGTGCCCGGCCCCATTCGGTGCCGGCAACAATGATATCACCCACATGCAGCGTGCCAGTTTGTACAATTGCCGTTGCAACGGAGCCGCGGCCTTCTTCCAGTTTGGCTTCAATAACAACACACTCTGCCGGGCGGTTTGGATTGGCTTTCAGTTCCAACAATTCCGACTGCAGGTTGATGGCATCAAGAAGATCGTCAATGCCGTCTCCGGTTTTGGCGGATACTTCAACATCAAGCACTTCACCGCCCATGCTTTCCACAAATATTTCGTGTTGCAGCAGTTCTTGACGAACTTTTTGGGCATCAGCGCCGGTCACATCCATTTTGTTGATGGCAACAATAATCGGAACTTCGGCGGCCTTGGCGTGTTTGATGGATTCGATGGTTTGCGGCATAACACTGTCATCGGCCGCAACCACCAAAATGGCTATATCAGTTGCCTGGGCACCGCGGGCCCGCATGGCGGTGAACGCTTCGTGCCCGGGGGTGTCGAGAAAAGTAATTTTCTTGTCGTTTTTTTCAATTTGATACGCACCAATGTGTTGGGTAATTCCACCGGCTTCGCCATCCGCCACCTTGGATTTACGAATTTTATCCAACAGGGAGGTTTTGCCGTGATCCACATGGCCCATAATCGTGACAACCGGCGGCCGAACCAGCAAATCTTCTGGTTTGTCCTCAATGCTTTTAACAATTTCCACGTCGGCTTCAGAAACGCGCACCACCGTGTGGCCCATTTCTTCGGTGATCAATTGCGCTAAATCGGAATCAATTATGTCGTCAGGTTTCATCATCTGACCCTGGTCCATCAGGAACTTAACCACATCAACTGATCGCTCGCTCATGCGGTTGGCGAGTTCGGCAATGGTGATTGAATCGGGGATGACAACCTCGCGCATAACCTTTTCGCGCGGGCCGGTGTTTTGAGAACGTTTTTGTTTTTCGCGCTGGCGACGCATGGAAGCAAGTGAGCGGGAACGCTCGGTGTTGGCATTCAATGCATTGCCCAAGGTAAGTTTAGTGCGGCGGCGGTTGTCGCCAACTTTCGGGCGTGAAGGTTTGGGAGTTTCTTTGGGGCGTTCAACTGCACGCATGGGGGCATTTGATTTTTTTAACGCGTCCGGGTCAGCGGCGGCAACTGCTGCAGAAGCATCGGCAGCCGCAATTCGTGCGGCTTCCTCATCGGCTTGCGCATTGGCTGCATCTACAGCGGTTTTTTTCTCTGCTTCAATTGCTGCTACTGCCTCGGCAGCTTCACGGGTCGCACGGGTGGCCGCATCTTCGTTAGAACGACGTTCAGCTTCTTCAGCAGCATTTTTTGCATCTGTAACGTCGCGAACTTTGGCTTCTTCCAGGGCGCGGGTACGGGCATCCATTTCACCGGAAGAAAGATCGCCTTCAGGCAAGGTATTTGATACATCCGATTTTGGAACAGCCACATCTTCCTTTGGCGGAGAAGGGGTAACGGATTCCGTTTTCGGGGCGAAAACTGATTTTTCTTCCCCCGGCTTTACGATACGCCGTTTTTTGGTTTCCACCACAACATTGTTGCTTCGCCCGTGGGAGAAACTTTGTTTGACAGTGCCAGTGCCGCCGCGAGGCCGCAAAGACAAAGTCTTGCGTGGCGCTGGGCTTGCGTTGTTGTCATCGCCCGAATTCGTATCACTCATTTACGTTCTTTACCTTTTTGACCCCCTTTGGTTGTTCGGGGCCGGTCTCATTGTTGATCTCGCATTATCGCGACTTTTCTGCTTTGTTTTCGGCATCCATCAGGATGTCTCCATTTCACGGTATTTTTCCAGTCCGGCGACATGGCGCAAACAATTTCGCGCCGCGCCGCCTTCCAGTAATGAAGCGTGTATTACATTTGTTGCGCCTAATGCCAAATTCATTTCGTCGCTTGTAAACTCGCGCCAGATATTTATTTTGCGTCCGCCATCCCGATGCACCGCAAATGCGGCTTGAGAAAGCTTTCTTAGTCCATCTTCTGCACCATCTTGAGCGTGTAAGATAGCTATTGCTTTTCCTGCCCGGATAGACCCCTCCACCTTACCCGAACCAAGTACACATTCACCGGCTTTGCGGGCAAAGCCTAATGCCCCTAACGCCTGTTGTTTCAATAGATCTTCCACCAAAGCGGCGATCTGCGGATCGGCCTTCACCTGAGTTTTTAACCCCCGGGCAAAAGCTCCTTTATTTGCAGCCTCTTTCACCAGGCTTTTGCGTGAGTGCACCCAGACCCCCCGCCCGGGTAATACAAGTTTAATGTCCGGCACCACCTGGTTCTGCGGGCCCGCAACAAAGCGGATTAGCTCCTCAGGTGCAAACACCTTACGGGTGACAATGCATGTTCGTTCCACCATTGGATCATCCATTACCTCACCCGATGTTTCTGCGCTTAAACGGTTGTATCTTCGATCACATTTACCACCGCTGCACGGGTATCTTCTTCAACAACCTCTTCTTCAACTTCAGGCTCCGGCGGGTTCAAATCTTCTTCCGTGACCCAACCCGCAGTCATACGTGCGGCCATGATCATTTCATCGGCTATCACGCGGGAAATATCAAATCCATCCAATATACCTTTGTGACGGGTAACTTCACCATCCTTGCGTTCGTTCCAGCCAATCAGATCATCGGCAATACATCCGGCAAAATCTTCAAGTGTTTTAATCCCATCATCAGATTTCCCGAGGGCGACCATCATTTTTGTGGTCATTCCGGGCACCTGTTTCATATCATCATTAACCCCAAGAGCCTTACGCTCCTCGTCAAGTTCCTGCTCCTGTTTTTCCAGATATTCTTTGGCGCGTTCCTGCAATTCACCGGCGGTTTCATCATCAAAACCCTCGATCATAGCAATTTCGTCTGAATCCACATAGGCAACTTCTTCAAGCTCCGAGAACCCTTCTGAAGCCAAAAGTTGAGCCACCATTTCATCCACGTTGAGGGCTTTGGCAAATATATCTGTGTTAGCCTTAAACTCTTCCTGACGGCGGCCGGATTCTTCTTCTTCGGTCAGAATATCAATATCCCAACCGGTTAGTTGAGACGCAAGGCGCACGTTTTGCCCGCGACGGCCAATGGCCAGGGAAAGCTGTTCATCGGGCACCACAACTTCAATGCGTTCCTTTTCTTCGTCCAAAACCACCTTGGCCACTTCAGCAGGTTGCAAGGCGTTGACGATAAATCCGGCCGCATCCGGCGACCATGGGATGATGTCAATTTTTTCGCCTTGTAGCTCGCCTACAACTGCCTGCACGCGTGAACCGCGCATACCAACACAGGCACCCACCGGGTCAATGGAAGTGTCATTTGAAATAACAGCAATTTTTGCGCGGGAGCCGGGATCGCGGGCAACCGAGCGAATTTCAATTATCCCATCGTAAATCTCCGGCACTTCCATCTGAAACAGTTTTGCCATGAATTGCGGGTGGGTGCGGGACAGAAATATTTGCGGGCCGCGCTGTTCCCGGCGCACGTCATAAATATAAGCGCGAACGCGGTCGCCATAACGATACGTTTCACGCGGGATCAACTCATCGCGGCGAATAATAGCTTCGCC
>QILU01000247.1 GCA_003233475.1 Ahrensia sp. | reverse complement strand
TTCCTGAAGTTCTCAACTGAAACCGCTCAGTTGGCCAAACAGGCATCTTACATTTCCTACGGTCCGGCCCGTTTGTCTTCTGCTCCATTTGTGGGCAAGTTCGAAGGCAAAGATATTGACATGAAACTACACATGCCAACAAGTCCGGCAAACCTGAAAAATGCTGTGCAGAATGACTTTAACTTCTGGGCGGATAATGCCGACCAGTTGAACGAGCGTTTCAACGCATGGTTGGCAAGCAATTAATTTTTGCCAATTTGAATCTGGGGATGCGCAATTTTATTGCGCGTCCCTAACTCAAGAATACTGTTTGCATGAAAATTACCTGATATGAGCGATGCCACTTCAACAATGAACAGCAATTTAACTGGTGCAGATAATGCCCCGTTGATGACCTCTGATGGCGTTCCGCTTAAACAAAAACTGGCGCAAACCACACGCCGTGCGCGGATCAAAGCCTTCATGCTAACGGTGCCGTTGGTGTTGTTTTTACTGGTTAGTTTTGTCATTCCTATCGGCCAGATGTTGTTCCGCTCAGTGTACAATACCACTGGCACAGACGTCGTTCCAAATTTTGCCGTCGCCATTCAAAAATGGGATGGTCAGGGCCTGCCGTCTGAAGAAGTTTTTACGCTCTTTGTTAAAGATATTTTGTACGCGCAGGAGAAACGGGAGATCGGCAAGACCCCCGGCAAACTCGGCACAAGAGTGAATTATGAAATGCCCGGCTCTCTGAGCCTGATCAGGTCTGCCCCCCGAAAATTAAAAAAGATCGAACAGGGCCCGTATAAAGAAGCGCTGATTGCACTGGATGAAAAGTGGGAAAACCCGGTTTTATGGCGCACATTGAAACGGGTGACGAGGGATTATACCCCTTCGTTTTATCTCGCAGCCCTTGATCGGCGTTATGATGAAGAAGAAAATGTGGTTCTTGCCGACGACATTTATCAGATCTACATTTCCAATTTCTGGAAAACTTTCAAACTGTCGGCAACGATAACCCTTTTGTGCTTTTTACTGGCGTTTCCGGTTTCCTACCTGCTTTCCACCTTGCCGCTGGCCGCATCTAATTTGCTTATGATTTTGGTTTTGTTGCCGTTTTGGACATCCCTTCTGGTGCGAACAACGGCATGGATAGCTATCTTGCAATCAAAAGGCATCATCAATAACATACTGGTTTTCCTAGGAGTGATTTCGGAAGATGGCCGGGTGCAACTGATCTACAATCAAACCGGCACAGTTATTTCGATGGTGCATATATTGTTGCCCTTTATGATTCTGCCTTTGTTTTCGGTGATGAAAACAATTCCCCCAAGCTACATGCGCGCAGCGCGCTCTATGGGGGCAACACCTTTCACGGCATTTAGGCGTATTTATTTCCCGCAAACCCTGCCGGGCATCGCGGCGGGCACATTGCTGGTGTTTATTTTGGCTATTGGGTTTTATATCACCCCGGCGCTGGTGGGTGGTGCAGACGGCGTATTGATCTCTAATCTCATCGCCGGGCATATTCAAAAATCGCTGAACTGGAGCCTGGGTGCAGCGTTGGGCACAATCCTGCTGGTTTCCATTTTGATATTATATTGGCTTTACAACAAATTTGTCGGCATCGACAAATTAAGTTTCGGGTAGGGTTTATGTTCAACTCTAAATACAAAACCCGTTACATCTTGTTTGGTATTGCCTGCCTTGCACTCCTTTTGTTCACTGGCTCTATTGCGGTGGTTCTGGGTTTTTGCCTGTTGTTTGGTGCACCGCTCTTTTTCATGAATGAGCTGCCGCCCTACGCCACAACGGGCGAGCGGGTTTGGCAATATGTTTATCTGACAATCTGCACGTTTATTTTTGTATTCCTGATAGCGCCGGTCATTATCATTGTGCCCCTGTCGTTCAATGTGGAGCCGTATTTTTCGTTCACGGAAGGAATGATGAGCCTGGATCCGGCGGCATTTTCCACCCGCTGGTATAAAGATATTGTCACCAATGGCATGGGGAACCCTGAGGCCATCACCGGGTGGTGGTCTGACATGTGGAACAATGCCCAGTGGATCAGGGCAACCCGAAATTCGTTTTTTATTGCGTTTTTTGCAACAATTCTGGCCACCGGCCTTGGCACCCTCGCAGCCCTTGGCCTGTCACGGCCTGAAATGCCCTATCGCTCGGCCATTACCAGCCTGTTGATTTCGCCCATGATTGTGCCTTTGGTTATCACTGCAACAGGCATGTTCTTCTTCTATTCTTCGCCGATGGCAATCCTGCCGGATTTTGTTATCAATGGCATTCAAGCGCTGGTAAGCGCTGTAGGGCTGGACTGGAATGTTTCGGAATTTCGATTGTCGGGTACATTTCTCGGAATTATTCTGGCCCATGCAACGCTCGGAATTCCCTTTGTAATCATTACGGTGACCGCGACACTATCCGGTTTTGACCGCTCCCTCATTCGCGCTTCCCAAAACATGGGTGCCGATGGCTGGACAACGTTCCGCCGGGTAATCATGCCGCTGATCCTGCCGGGCATGATCAGCGGTGCGCTATTTGCATTCATCACTTCATTGGATGAGGTGGTGGCGGTTATTTTCCTAGCCGATGTGGACCAACGCACAATTCCTCGCCAGATGTTCTCCGGAATTCGCGAGCAAATCTCACCAACCATTCTGGCGGTGGCGTCTATTCTGGTGGCGATCTCAATTCTTTTGCTGGCCACAATTGAACTTTTACGTCGCAGATCAGAACGCCTGCGCGGCCTGTCTCCAGGGTAGTGCTCGTTTCAGGAAGGATGAATAAATGCCGAATTTTGCAAAATACTTGTTTCTTTCCTTTCTACTGCTCATCAATCCCGCTTCATTCAATACTGCGGCTGCTGAGCAGCCCGTGGATCTCAATCTCATTTTGGCAATTGACTGCTCCTATAGCGTCGATGCAACCGAGTTCGATCTGCAAATTCACGGTACCGCTAAGGCTTTTACCGATCCGCAAATTATCCAGGCAATTAGTGAAGGGCGCCGGGGAAAAATTGCTGTTACGGTTCTTCAGTGGTCGGGAGAATCCAGCCAGGTTGTGACAATTCCATGGACAATTGTGGCAAATCAGGCAGACGCTTATCGGCTCGCCATTGCGATAAAATCCCAATCCCGCCAAACGACTGAAGGCAGCACCGCCATGTCAACGATGATGCAAAAGGCCGCCGCTATGTTACTTTCAGCACCCCATTTTGCCGAAAGGCTGGTGATTGATGTTGCCGCGGACGGGACGAATAATTCGGGTGGAAAAGTGAGCGAGATGCGCGACGCCATTGTGCGACAGGGGATTACGATTAACGGATTGAGCATTCTAAATGAAGTAAAATACCTGCACTATTATTTCAACAATCGCGTCATCGGCGGTCAGGGCTCGTTTGTTCAGATTGCCAATTCCTACGAAGATTTTGGCGAAGCGATTAAGAAAAAGCTGTTACGGGAAATATTGGGTGAGCCTATTAGTTAGCGGTGCCAAAAAATATGGGCCTGTCACCATTTTCCCACTTGTCGTATTTATTCATTATTCCAAGAAACCGCTCACTCCCCACGAATTCGTTCAGCCAGGAATTGAGATTCTTCCAGTCCTGCTGCGCGAACCACTCCCGGTCCACATTGCAATATTGGCGAACAAAAGTGGCAATTGCCATATCGGCAAATGAAATCCGCGAGCCGAACAGATAGGCATCATTTTCAAGCCGCCCATTGAGTTCATAAAGAAAAATTCCTGCCAGTCTCCGTTCTTCTAATCCATCGACATCTTCGTAACGGCTGGCATATTTGTATTGATCGAGATGGGGTTTGAACTCTTCATCACAGCGGATAATTAAATCGTGCATTTCTGCTTGGCTGCCATTTTCAGGCTGAAGCCATTTGGATGGGTCGCTCTTCGCTAATGCCCAATCCATAATATCGAGGCTTTCTTCCAGCACCGAACCATCCGTATCAATCAACACCGGAACCGTGGCTTTTGGGGAAGCCTC
>QILU01000135.1 GCA_003233475.1 Ahrensia sp. | reverse complement strand
ATTATTGCCCAAAAATATCGGCTGGCCATTCTTATCGATACGAATCTCATCGGCGTTCTCCTCGCCGGAAATTTCCGCCGCCTCAAACCCGTTGCCCATCTCCACGCCCTTTACTGCGTTGATCGACATGAAGGCGCTGCAAATATCCTGATCTAACTTACCATAAACCGGCGCTCCCCATCCAGCAGGCACCCCTTCAGCCACAACTTCAATTACCGCGCCAACGGACGATCCTGCCTTGCGGATTTTGCCTAATTCCTTAGCCCATACCTCTGCCATTTTAGCGTCGGGGCAAAAAAACGGGTTGTTGCCTATCTCATCCCAATCCCAGCGGGAGCGGTCAATTTTGTGGGTTCCTATCTGCACCAAAGCACCGCGAATGGTGACATCAGGTATTATCTTTCGTGCAATGGCACCTGCCGCCACACGGGCAGCAGTTTCTCGCGCCGAAGAGCGCCCCCCGCCGCGAAAATCCCGAATTCCATATTTTGCATCGCATCATAGGTAAAATCCGCATGACCGGGGCGGTAGCGTTTGGCGATGTCAGTATAGTCTTTGGAACGCTGATCGGTGTTCTCAATCATCATGGAAATCGGCGTGCCAGTGGTCAGCCAGGTGCCATCATCCTGCGGCATGACACCGGAGAGTATGCGCACTAAATCGGCTTCCTTGCGCTGGGTGGTGAATTTGGATTGGCCCGGTTTGCGCTTATCCAGATACGCCTGCACCTCGGCTTCTGAGACGGAGAGGCCGGGGGGGCATCCGTCCACCACGCAGCCAAGGGCAATGCCATGGGATTCCCCCCATGTGGTAAAACGAAAAAGATGGCCAAAACTATTGTGCGACATTGTATTTGTTCAACTGGGGCCGGACAGTCCGGAATGCTGCGCTTGTTCTAAGTTGAGCGCGCCATCGCGTCAAACCACAATTGTGTATTTCGTTAAATGAGAAATTATCATCAAAATTCCAGTGGAGAATTTCATGATCGCTTTTCATCCCCCTACCGAATATCCCTGAAACAATCTAAAGCACTTGCATGACAAGCATTACGATTCCAACTCCTGACGATTGGCATCTGCACCTGCGTGATGGAGCAATGCTTGAAGGGGTCATTGAATATTCTGCCCGCCACTTTGCCCGCGCAATTATCATGCCCAACCTTGTGCCGCCGGTTGTGACCGGCAGCCATGCGCGCGTTTACCGCGATCATATCATCAATGCCCGTCCGAAAGGTTCAGATTTCACCCCCTTAATGGTGTTGTATTTAACCGAAACCACCGATCCTGACGATGTGGAAGCGGCGGCAAAATCCGGCCTGGTGAAGGCGCTTAAATTATACCCTGCGGGAGCCACCACAAATTCTGAATCCGGGGTGAGAAATTTTGACAAAGTGCTTCGCGTGCTGGAACGCATGGCCGAAATTGAACTGCCCTTATGTGTGCACGGGGAGGTAACGGATCCGGATGTGGATATTTTTGACCGCGAAGCGGTGTTCATTGAAACGGTGCTCGACCCGCTCCGCAATAAAGTGCCCGGCCTGCGTGTTGTGATGGAGCATTTAACAACAATGGAGGGGGTGGATTATGTAAAACAGGGCGGCGATGATATTGGAGCCACAATCACCACCCACCATTTGATCATCAATCGAAATCACCTGCTGGCAGGTGGGTTACGCCCCCATTATTATTGTCTACCCGTGGCCAAGCGGGAAAAACACCGCCTTGCATTAAGGCAAGCTGCCACTTCGGGGAACTCAAGTTTTTTCCTTGGAACAGACAGTGCGCCCCACCCGACAGATGCAAAAGAAAACGCCTGCGGTTGCGCCGGTTGTTTTACGGCTCCAAACACAATGAGCCTGTTGGCCCATGTTTTTGAACAGGAAAATGCGCTGGACAAATTGAAAAATTTTACTTCGGTCAACGGCCCCGAATTTTACCGCATGCCTGTGAACCAAACCACCATGACCCTTGTAAAAGACACCCGGCCTGTGACATTCCCTAGACAAGTTAAAACGGGTGCCGGGCCGGTCACGGTTTTTGATCCGGGGTTCGATATATTCTGGCGCGTCAAGGATCAAAAAGGTGGATAAATAATGTTCCAAAACTCCTTCCCCGATAAAGCAATGATCGCCGAACTTACCGCTAAAATGCTGTGGGAAATCGAAGCAGTGCATTTCAGAGCCGACGAGCCCTACACCTTCACTTCCGGCCTCAAGAGCCCGGTCTATATTGATTGCCGCAAGCTCATATCCTATCCGCGCATTCGCTCCGCCGTTTCCGATTTCGGCTGCGCCACGGTGATGCGCGATGTGGGGTTTGAAAAATTCGATGTGATCGCGGGTGGTGAAACGGCCGGAATTCCCTACGCAGCCTTCATGGCTGAGCGCCTGGGTCTGCCGATGATATATATCCGTAAAAAGCCAAAGGGCTTTGGCCGCAATGCGCGAATTGAAGGCGATTTGAAGGAAGGCCAGCGGGTGCTGTTTGTGGAAGATTTAACCACCGATGGCGGCTCAAAAATATCCTTTGCCGAGGCGATCCGCGAAGCCGGTGCAACCGTCACCGATACGTTCTCCGTATTCTATTACGACATCTTCAAAGACGCCCCGGCAAACTTGAAAAAACACGGAATGAACCTGCATTATTTAACAACCTGGCCAGACGTTTTGTCCATCGCACGGGCACAAAAACTATTTGACGACAAAACCCTGAAAGCAGTGGAAGAATTCCTGAACAACCCCTACAAATGGAGCGCCGCAAACGGCGGAATTAGCGAGCGGGGTAAGGTTGATTAGAGTCGATGCAATGAAGTTACAGCCAGGTCGCCGTACCCCCATTAATTTTGAAAATCCTGTCCTGGGGAATATTCAGGCATGCTGCTTTAGCGGGCGGCACACCGTTGAAGTGATGGTCCAGTATCCGCAAAATACCCCCATGGCAAACCACCACTGAATCTTCCCTGACATAAGGCAACCAGCTTTTTACCCGCTCATAAAGTCGCGCATAACTTTCCCCCTGGGGTGGTTGGAAATTCCATTTGTCGGCGCGGCGTTGGTCCACCAATGTCTTTTGGGTTAATTCCAACTCTTTGAAGGTATGGGTTTCCCAAAGCCCGAATGCTATTTCTTTCAGTCGGTCATCCGTTTCATATTCGTGGCAGGGAAGGCCAAGTTCCAAGCGAACAAGGTTCATGGTTTCGCGGGTACGGCCAAGTGGGCTGGCAATGTAGCGAAACCGTTTGGGGTCATCGAGAAGTTTAGCCAGCGCCCGGCCATTGGCTCTTGCCTGTTCGCGACCAACCGAATTAATTGGAATATCTTGCTGCCCTTGCAGGCGTCGCTCCACATTCCAATCGGTTAGTCCGTGGCGTATAAAGTAAATTATCGGGGTGGGCATGTTTTAGACGACCGATATATCCGGCGCATCAACCGCTTTCATGCCAACCGTGTGGTATCCGGAATCCACATGGTGCACCTCTCCGGTTACCGCTGATGAAAGATCAGACAGCAGATAAAGTGCAGAATTTCCGACTTCATCAATTGTAACCGTGCGTTTGAGCGGTGAATTATATTCGTTCCATTTCAAAATATACCGAAAATCCCCGATACCGGAAGACGCCAGAGTTTTAATCGGGCCGGCTGAAATGGCGTTCACCCGGATATTCTGTTTGCCCAGATCAACAGCCAGATACCGCACACTTGCTTCCAGTGCGGCTTTCGCAAGACCCATGACATTGTAATGGGGCATGACCTTTTCCGCCCCATAATAAGTCATGGTCAGCATGGAACCACCATCAACCATCAGCTTTTCTGCACGTTGCGCAACGGCAGTAAAGGAATAGACGGATATGTCCATTGTTTTGCGGAAGTTGTCGGAAGTGGTGTCAATGTAACGACCCGTAAGCTCGTCCTTATCTGAAAACCCGATGGCGTGGACGAGAAAATCCAACTTGCCCCATTTTTTGGTTATGGCTTCAAAAACCGCATCAATGGATTTCGGGTCAGAAACATCGCAATCACCAAACACGGTGCCGCCAATTTCTTCGGCCAAGGGTATCACCCGTTTTTTCAAAGCATCGCCCTGGTAGGTAAGCCCAACTTCGGCACCATGCTCGGCCAGTGCTTTGGTAATACCCCAGGCAATCGAGCGACTGTTGGCCAGCCCCATAACAAGCCCGCGTTTTCCGGACATGAGACCTTGAGAATCAGCCATTGTTAATTGTATCCAAACTTTACTAATAGTGAGCCAGAGCTATTGCATACCCGGCAACGGGCTTCAAGCAAAGCGTGCTTAATGAATTGCGTTCAGGCCTTACTGCGAACCCGCCCGTTGTTTCATGAGAGAAATGAGTTCCGGGTCTTTTTCTTCCGGCAATTCCACCGCCAGCACGGCAAAAATATCTCCATTGCTTCCGCTCTTTTTGGGCAGGCCCTTGCCGCGCACCCGAAACACCGCCCCCGATGTTGACCATTCCGGTATTTTTAATGCCACCGCTCCAC
>QILU01000146.1 GCA_003233475.1 Ahrensia sp. | reverse complement strand
TCCCTTTTGGGGGAACAAAGCGGGTATCGTCAATGGCGGTGAGCGCGGTTTGTCGCAGGGTGCCTTTGTCCGACACATCGTCCTCGTCCATATAGACAAACCATTGGGGGGTATTGCGGAAGATGATGGGTTTTTTGGAACGCCACGAATGGGGGTATTCGTGTTTTAAGCGACCGCGGGCGAAGAGCATATTTCTTTCAATCAGTGCAGTGATAACAGCCTGGTTGGCATTTCCTTTTTTGCCCTTGTCGTCGAGCACGCGGGCCGCACCGCCTTCGCGATCAGGACCAAAGCCCGGGGCGTAGTCAGTAAAATAACCGGCGTCATCGACGGTGAAGGGAATGCCTGAGAATATGCTTCGAGCGTTCAATTTCTCTGCGTTGGCCATCCACACTTCAAAGTCGTCACGGCCATGGCCGGGTGCCGTATGAACAAAACCCGTACCCGCATCGGGTATAGCAAATTTATAAAGTAGGTCGATTGGGGCGAAAGGGTGGTCACAGTGCATCTCTGCCAGAACTTCGCTTGGCACATCCTCAATTCGACAGAATGTCACCTTTGCTTTAACCGCGCATTCTTCTGCAAGAGAATCTGCAAAAATCAGTTTTTCGCCCGGTTGTGGGCCAAAATCGTTCTCAGCAGCAGTGATTTCGTAAAGGCCATAACTGATTTTTTCTGAATAACTGATCGCCCGGTTTCCCGGGATGGTCCAAGGAGTTGTTGTCCAAATAACAACTGAAGCCCCTGCTGCATTCAAAGCAGTCACTTTCTGGTGCAAATGGTTAAGACTTTCTCCCGATGTTGCTCTGGCCTGCACAGGAAACTTCACCCAAACCGTATCACTCACAACCTCATGATATTCAATTTCGGCTTCTGCCAAAGCGGTGCGTTCAACGACGCTCCACATGATTGGTTTTGAACCGCGATAAAGCTGACCGGATTTGGCGAATTTCATCAGCTCATTGGCGATGATGGATTCGGCTTCAAAGTTCATCGTGAGATAGGGCTGTTTGAAATCACCGGTGATGCCTAACCGCAAGAACTCTTCGGTTTGAACCCCGACCCAGTGGCTGGCAAAATCGCGGCATTCCTGGCGAAATTCGTTGATTGGAACCTCGTCTTTGTTCTTGCCCTTGGCGCGATATCGATTTTCCATTCGATCGGCAGGCCGTGGCAATCCCAGCCGGGAACATAGTTTGAATCATAACCGCGCATCTGGAACGAACGGGTGATGATGTCTTTCAAAATTTTATTCAGGGCGTGGCCCAGATGCAGATTGCCATTGGCGTAGGGGGGGCCATCGTGGAGCACGTATTTGGGGCGACCCTTGGCGTCTTCGCGCAGCTTTTTATAAAGATCAATGCGCTCCCACTCGGCAATTATTTCAGGCTCTTTTTTGGGCAGACCGCCGCGCATGGGGAAGTCTGTTTTTGGCAGGTTAAGGGTCGGGGAATAATCGCGGGTTTCGGATTCAGACATTGTTGTTCGTTTCATAAACGGTTTGAGCGCTGTCTAGCAAAGGTTTGCTAGGGTTGCTAGTGGATTGTTCAAGCATTGGTTGCTTGCAGGCGGCTATGATTTAAAATACTGCCCCCGTCATACTCGAATTTGCTGAAAGCAAACTTCGGGTATCCATGGACTAAAATTCAGGGGCTATGTCGAACATTCTGGACCCCCGAAGCGCGCAGGCGCGTTCGAGGGTGACGGGGATAGGAATAATATTAGCAAGTCCGGAACTCAATATTCAGGGCCATCCAGTTTATCGAATATTGCCCTGCGCATCATGCGTGTTGCCATATTGGGAGCGGCCCAACCAAAAATCCTCGCCAATTCGGCTTTTCCCCCCGGGTAAAGCTCTTTGGTTTTTCCCCTGGCGGCTTTCAATATTTTTTTGGCCAGGACTTCCGGGAGCATGCGCTTTTCTGCGTTTGCGCCCTTGGGCGCATGTTTGTTGGCCTGTTCGGTTTTAATCGGGCCAGGGAACACGGTTAAAACACCCACCCCTGATTTTTTGAAAGGTTTACGCACACTTTTGGCATAGATCGCCACCGCGTCTTTTGTTGCCCCATAAACACTGGCACCGGGATACCCGACCACGTGAGAGAGCGAGGATATGAACACCAGTTTGCTCTTTTTGCCCATGAGATTATTGCGAACAAGCGAAGAGGCCATAATAAGGGGGGCGGTCAGATTGACCTCGATGAGCTTGGCATAGGCGGCGGAGGGAATATCTTCGAATTTTCCCGTTGCACTAATGCCCGCGTTCAAAATAACCAAATCGAATTCCTTGCCGCCGATGCTGGAAATCAGCCGCTCAATGGATTCCGGATTGGCCATATCGCAAAATCTTACCGAACACGCTCCTCGGCTGCTCACCTGCAAATCATCCAGCGCGTCTGTGGCAATATCAACGGCCAGAACCTCATGCCCGGAATTGAGAATTTCTTCTGTTAATGCGCGGCCCAAACCATGGGCGGCACCGGTGACCAATGCTTTCATAACCGCCCCTCCTTTGCGCCGGAGAACATACTTCGCATCGAATAGGTGCGGGTGAGCAGTCTTCTTCTGTCGCCGCTTCGAATGCTTTTTTGGATGGCGCGCGCGGCGCGTTTGGACGACATGAAAAATATCCGCGCAGCACCAACTTTCAAACCTGCCTTGGCGTGCATGGCGGTTTTGATCGGTCGCGGATGGATCATCAAAACCTGCGCATGTCCGCGCCATTCTTCCCGTAATGATCGGGTAAACCCGTCCAACCCTGCTTTTGAGGCTGCATAGGTTGCAAATGCACCTTGCCCCTTGATTGCGGTGGAGCCGATGAAAACCAGTTTACCCCCGCCCTTAAACAACCAGGGGCTTAAGGCTTTTGTGATAATGATGGGGGCCGTCAGGTTTACCCTCACCTGTTGATCTATCTGGTCAGGAGTTTCTTCCGCCGGATTTCCCGCCCAGCCTGTCGCGGCGTTTAGTATGGCGAGATCAAGCTGGGTCCATCCCAATTCAACCATGGCGTTGGCGATATTTTGTGCCGCCTGCTGCGGCCTTTCCTGGTCGGCGCGAATGTAGGCAATATTTGCCGTTTCAAAATACTCTTCATCGTTGATCAAGGGCTTGCGGCCTGTTGCCAAAACCTTGTGCCCGCGGGCGGCGTAATTTTTGGCCAGTTGCAACCCAATGCCATCGGTGGCACCGGTGATCAAAATAGTATGGGAACGAGAGGTTGGTTTTGCCATGGCTCAGGACATGAAATTCAAACGGGCGTCCAGGGGGGACACTGGCTCTAATTTCGCCAGTATATTTTGGGATTCTAATGCATCCTTGTCCATTTGTTTGATCAGATCCTCAGCGTTATCAAATTTTTCTTCGCCGCGAAGAAAAGAGAACAGGCTCACATCGACCTTTTCACCATAAATTTCCTGCGCGAAATCAAAGATGAAGGTTTCTAGCAGAACCGGGCCGTTGTCAAAAGTCGGACGGCGGCCATAACATGCTACCCCATCGTGTAAACTGCCGTCGGCCCGGCGCAACCGAGCCGCATAAATTCCCTCGTTCAGATGGCAGCTTTCCGGCAGGCTTAAATTGGCTGTTGGATAGCCCAGGGTGCGGCCCAGTTGAGCGCCGCGAATGACTTCGCCGGATACACACCAGTGAAACCCCAAAAGCTCGGCGGCCTCAATCGGCTTTCCGGCACCCAACAGGCGGCGAATGCGACTGGAGGAGATTGCTTCCTCTTCTTTAGCATTCGCGCCATCAACTCCATAGGCGTCAACAATGGTGACCCCGTAGCCATTTTCCTCTCCATTGCTTTTGAGAAATTCAGGCGAACCGCCACGGTCTTTGCCAAAGTGAAAATTAAATCCTGTTACAATATGGCTGGCCCCGGCCCGCTCAAGCAGGAAATCGCTGACAAAATTTTCAGCGCTGGTGCCCGCCAGTTCACGGGTAAAAGGCAGGGTCAAAAGCCCATCAACCCCGAAAGCTTCCAAAACGCGCGCCTTCATGTCTTCCGGGGTTAATCTAAAGACCGGAGATTGGGGGCGAAACAGGGTTCTGGGATGGGGTTCAAAAGACAAAGCAAAACATTTTGTGCCATTTTCTTTGGCAATTGATTTTGCATTTTCCAATACAAGCTGATGGCCACGGTGTACCCCGTCAAAATTGCCGATGGCAATCACCCCTCCCCTATGCTTGTCGGGAAGTGACCGGGTGAGGTTAAAATTCAGGAACGAACTCACCGATCACGCCCCCTGCCAGATAAGGCGCGGCATCCAAACCTTAGGGGTTGCGCCGTGGCTTGCCAAAAACTTCTCAAGGGCTGCTTCATCCGGATTATCTATCAAGCCGTAATCGGCATAATGAATGCCGGCGCTGATATAGAGCAGATCAAACCCGTTGTTTTGCGCACCTGCCACATCGGTTGGCATGCCATCGCCGATAGCAATAATACCTTTCCTGTTAGCCTGCGCTCCGGTTATTTCACTAAATTTAGCCATGGAAAGATCGTAAATCGGCTTGTGGGGTTTGCCCGCAACCTGGGTACTTCCCCCCATTTCCGCATATAGATTTGCCAAAGACCCGGCACACCATAACAATTCGTCGCCATGGTGAACCACAATGTCAGGGTTGGCGCACAGCAGGGGAATATTATTCTCAACATGGGCCTCAAATCGCTGGCGGTAATCTTCCGGCATCTGCGCTCTTTCATCGAACAATCCGGTGCAAACAATAGCTGCGCAGTCGGTTTCAGCCACCAATTCAATGTTGAGGCCCTCAAATAACGGTAAATCCCGCTCCGGGCCGATATGGAAAATCGGGCCTTCAACTTTCCTGATTAAATCCCTGGTGGCGTCACCGGATGTCACAACTTCATCATAGACGCCGGGATTTACCCCCAATTCATTCAATTGTTCAATTACTTTGTCCCGCGGCCTTGGTGAATTGGTTAGCAAAATCACCCTTCCACCTTGATCGCGATAAAAAGAAAGCGCCTCTGCGGCAGCTTCATAAACCGCGCGACCATTGTGCAATACACCCCAGACATCACAAAGAATGCCCGAATATTCGGCGGCAATTTCACTCAAACCATTAATGCGTTTCGTCATAAAAAGTACCGGCTCCGGCAATAAAATAAAGACGCCCTTACAGAAAGCAGTCTTTATAAATCATTTTCCGGCCATCGGGTAGGATG
>QILU01000099.1 GCA_003233475.1 Ahrensia sp. | reverse complement strand
CAAATCCAGAGTTTCGAGATCAAGATCGTTGGTCGGTTCATCAAGCACCATCAGGTTCGAAGGGTGGCGCAGGCTCATGGCCAGCAGCAAGCGCCCCCGTTCCCCGCCTGAAAGGCGCGAGACCGCCGTGCCCGCCTGTTCGGGAAGAAACAAAAAATCTTTCATATAGGCCATGACATGTTTTTGTCCGTCCCCCACCGCCACCACATCAGTGCCGCCGCCGGTCAACGTGTCTTTAACCGTAGCCATCGGGTCAAGCTTTGTCCGTTTTTGGTCGATCACAAGCATCTCAATATTGGTACCGGGTTTTACCGTACCCTTGTCCGGTTCCAACTGCCCGATCAACATATTGACCAGTGTTGTTTTCCCCACCCCGTTTGGCCCGACTACGCCAAGCCTGTCCCCCCGCGCAATCCGGGTGGAAAAATCCTTGACCAGAATTTTGTCGCCATAGGATTTGGAAATTTTTTCAACCCGCGCCACCAGCTTCCCGGAAGCCTCCCCCCCGGTTACACTCATCACCACATTGCCCGTTGGTTTTAGCCGTTCCGCCCTTTGTTGGCGCAGAGCGCCTAAATCGCCGAGCCGTTTCATGTTGCGTTTTCGTCTGCCGGAAACCCCGTGCACAACCCAATGCTCTTCGCGCACAATCTTGCGATCAAGTTTGTGGGCATCCAGTTCTTCTTTATCCAGAAGTGTGTCGCGCCATTCTTCAAAATGAGCAAATGATTTATTTAACAAACGGGTTTTCCCGCGATCAACCCACAGGGTCGAGCGGGACAGGTTCTCTAAAAAGCGCCGGTCGTGGCTGATGATAACCACGGCAGAGCGCAACTGAGAAATTTCCTTTTCCAGCCATTCGATTGCCGGTAAATCCAGATGGTTGGTGGGTTCATCGAGCAGCAAAATATCCGGTTCAGGAGCCAGCACCCGCGCCAGTGCCGCCCGTCGCGCTTCGCCACCTGATAGATTTTCAGTGCTCATGTTTGGCGATAATTGCAGCGCGTCCAGACACATCTGCACCCGGTGAGGGTCATCCGCCTCCCCCAGCCCGCCGCTCACATAGTCCCCAACCGTTTTATGCTTTGTTATGTCCGGTTCCTGCGGCAAATAACGAACGGTTGTGCCCGGTTGGAAAAACCGTTCGCCGCTGTCCTGTTCAATCTGCCCCGCTGCAATTTGAAGCAGTGTCGATTTCCCCGAACCGTTTCGCCCCACAACACAAAGCCGCTCCCGGGCATGCACAGCCATATCCGCGCCCGTGAACAGGGGCGTTGAACCAAAGGTGAGATAAATATCACGAAGAGCGAGCAGCGGCGGTGCCATGTCTATGTTACGACATTCGGCTCGTTGCGACCGGTGAACCGCTCAATCCCGGCAATCTCCCGCGATACTCGAATGAGGTCTTTGAGAATTTCTTCCGTTGCCTGATTCAAATCGCCCCCGCTTGGCTCATAGCGTTCAATATAAACCCGCAATGTTGCCCCTTCCGTTCCGGTGCCTGAAAGGCGATAGACAAGCCGTGAACCGGATTCAAATAATATCCGCACCCCTTGTGCTTCGGTGAAGCTTTCATCGAAACTATCGTAATAGGAAAATTCATCCGCGCGGGATATTTTCCCGGCACCGGTTTCCCGTCCGTCAAATTTGTCAAACCCTTCCCGCAGTTGATCCATCAGATCATTGGCGCCCTGAATATCAATTCCCTCATAATCGTGGCGTGCGTAATAGTTGCGGCCAAATTGCTTCCAATGGTCCGCCATTATTTGAGCCACGGATTGTTGTCTCACACTCAAGATATTCAACCACATGAGCACCGCCCACACCCCGTCCTTTTCGCGCACATGGCTGGAGCCAGTTCCGGCACTTTCCTCTCCGCAAAGGCTGATGTCGCCAGCATCTAACAGATTGCCAAAATACTTCCACCCGGTGGGGGTTTCATAAAGCGGCAGGCCCATCGCTTCCGCCACCCGGTCAACCGCCTGACTTGTGGGCATGGAACGGGCCACCCCCGCCAGCCCGCTCGCATATCCTGGAACCAGATGAGCATTGGCCGCCAGCACCGCCAGACTGTCTGAAGGGGTCACAAAACACTGCTTACCAATTATCAGATTGCGATCCCCATCCCCATCAGATGCCGCCGCCAGATCCGGCCCGTCATTTTTCATGGCAGCATCATAAATTTCTTTTGCGTGCACCAGATTTGGATCCGGGTGCTCGCCACCGAAATTTTCGCTCGGCCGTCCATTCAACAAACTATCGGGAGGGGCGCCCAGCTCTTTCACAAATATCCGCTCAGCATAGGGGCCGGTAATTGCATGCATGGCATCGAATTTGAATTTGAAGCCTGAATTAAACAATGCGCGAATGGAATCAAAGTCAAACAGGCTTTCCATGAGAGCAACATAATCTTCGACGGGATCCACCACCTCGCCATTCATGGGACCCAGCTTGAAGGTCCCGATGGTACCAATATCCACGTCTTCAGCATTAAGAATTTTGTATTTTTCAATAGTTTTGGTTCTGGCAAATATGGCATCCCCAACCACGCTGGTTGCAGGCCCGCCATTGGCACCATTGAATTTAATGCCAAAATCCCCGTCTGGCCCACCGGGGTTATGGCTGGCGGACAGGATTATTCCACCATAAGCCCCGTGTTTTCGAATGAGGTGGGAAACAGCCGGGGTTGAAAGCAATCCGTCGCACCCCACAATTACCCGGCCAAACCCATTGGCCGCCGCCATTTTCAGAATTATTTGAACAACATCGCGGTTGAAATATCGCCCATCCCCCCCCAGCACCAGGGTTTCGCCCTCAAACCCTTTGTTACAGTCGAATATGGATTGCACAAAGTTTTCGACATAATGACTCTCTTGAAATCGGACAACCTTTTTGCGCAAACCGGATGTTCCCGGTTGCTGATCTTTGAACGGCGTTGTTGCAATAATTTGTATCTGGGCCATGGGGCATCTTCATCTAAATCTGAACCCTTCAATAGAAGGCTTATGGTTAAGGGCGCATTAACCTTTCGAATTGCCGGTCGAAACACACACAATTTATTACCGATAAAAACAGTGATCTATTTCTTGAAACAAGTTGAAATCACAGTTTACCAATCGCCCTGTTAAATCATTTTTTCGACCACTTTTCACCTGTTTCGCAACACATTCCGTCGTCAATTTCAGCCTGCGAGCGGCATTCAGCCTTCGCCCCTTTATTCACCCTCATACAAGAAGGTGTTCAGGGAAATGGCTTCCCGGCGGGGCCCCCGATCCGCCGAACTTAAGGAGAATACCAATGAAAAGAATTATAGCAGCTCTCAGCATCGTCATTGTGTCCACATTCGCATTTGCCGCCAGCCCTGAATTTACCAAGGCCGACGCTAATGCTGATGGCGCAATTTCAATGGAAGAAGCCAAGGTTGCACTTCCTGACGTGGAAGAAGCAAAAATTGTGGCGGCTGACGCCAACAACGACGGTTCTCTTTCCGAAGCGGAATTTGTTGCGTTGATCGCAAGCTAAACCGCAAACCAATTGAACCCGCCTTCCGGACGGGGCAGGTTCAAGATCATCCGGCGAAGCTCAATGGCCTTGCGCTTTGCCGGATGATTTATCTTACTAATTTGTTTCGCGAAACGCCCGATTGAAACTGTCTGAAATCGGTTGCAACACATAACTCATGAACACCCGAGGTTCAGACAGCGCGTAAACTTCCGTCTGCATACCGGCCTGAATTTCACCCAGTCCATTGTTTTTTTCCGGGTCGGAATTCAACCGCGCCCGGGCAATAAAATATATCTCCTGGGTGTTTGGATCCAACTCGGAATCCGCTGCAACATAAATCACTTCGGCCTCAATCGGATCATAAGTCCGTCGGTTGAAAGTCGTGATTATTACCCGTGCTTTTTGCCCGACCTTCACCGCACTGATTTCGTGCAAAGCCACCTTGAATTCAGTCACCAAACCGGAGTTCTGAGGCACAATTTCCGCCACAACAGAACCTGGAACCACAACACCCCCCACCGTGTTGGCCGCAAGTTTTGTGATCGTTCCGGTT
>QILU01000142.1 GCA_003233475.1 Ahrensia sp. | reverse complement strand
TGGCCGCCTGTTCGCTATTCCTACCGTACCACAAACGTGGATATTCCGCGCCCTGCCCCTTCGCCCCCCACATGGATGCTGGAAACAAAAGAGGCGTGCATAAAATACCCCAAAGGGGTGGATGATCCGCTTTGCACCTATGGCAACTGGAACTGGCTTGGGACTGATGATCAGGGGCGCGATGTGGTGGCGCGGTTGATTTACGGGTTTAGAATATCCATTTTGTTTGGCCTCGTGCTCACCCTGCTTTCAGCGATTATCGGGGTCACTGCTGGAGCGGTGCAGGGTTATTACGGGGGGTGGGTTGATTTGCTGTTTCAGCGTTTCATTGAAATCTGGACTTCCATGCCCCTGCTGTTTCTGCTGATTATTATTGCCTCTGTGCTGCCGCCCGGATTCTGGATTCTGCTCGGCATTATGTTGATGTTTTCCTGGACAGGGTTTGTCGGTATTGTGCGGGCGGAATTTTTGCGGGCGCGAAATTTTGAATATGTGAACGCGGCCCGTGCGCTGGGGGTGGGCAATCGCACAATCATGTTCCGTCACTTATTGCCCAACGCCATGGTGGCAACCCTTACTTTCCTGCCGTTTATACTCTCCGGCTCCATCGGGGCACTAACGACCCTGGATTTCCTTGGTTTCGGCCTGCCTCCCGGCTCACCATCGCTGGGAGAAATGTTGCAGCAGGGGCAAAACAACCTGCAGGCCCCGTGGCTCGGAATTATGGGATTTGTGGTCATTTCTGTAATGCTGTCGCTGCTAATTTTTATTGGTGAAGCTACCCGCGATGCGTTTGACCCGCGAAAAACATTTCAGTGAGTGGCGGGATGAACAATCACAAATCAACCCCCTTGTTACAGGTCGAAGACCTTTCAGTTGCCTTCACCACTTCGGGGGTAACCTCAACCGCAGTCGATAAGATCTCGTTTCATATCGACCAGGGCGAGACCGTGGCACTGGTGGGGGAATCCGGTTCGGGTAAATCCGTGTCCGCCCTTTCCATACTCAAGCTCCTGCCCTATCCATCGGCGAGCCACCCGAGCGGAAAGATTATTTTCAAAGGTCAGGAACTGCTGAGCGCGCCTGAAAATGAATTGCGTAAAGTTCGGGGCAATGATGTCACCATGATTTTTCAAGAACCCATGACATCGCTCAATCCACTGCACACAATTGAGCAACAGATCGGCGAGGTACTGATCACCCACCGGGGTATGAACGAGGCTGGTGCGCGGGAACGGGTATTGGAATTGCTGAACCAGGTTGGGATACGCGAACCGGAAAAACGCCTTGGCGCCTATCCGCACCAGATGTCGGGCGGGCAAAGACAACGGGTGATGATCGCCATGGCACTGGCGAACGAACCTGAACTTCTTATAGCCGATGAACCCACAACTGCGTTGGATGTAACGGTTCAGGCGCAGATACTGGAATTGCTTGGTGAGATGAAAAAAGAGCGCGGGCTTTCCATGCTGTTCATCACCCATGATCTGGGCATCGTTCGAAAAATCGCCGACCGGGTATGCGTAATGACCAACGGAAAGATTGTGGAACACGGCCCAACGGCTGAAATTTTCGACAATCCACAACATGAATACACCAGACACTTGCTGGCAGCGGAGCCCAAAGGCAATCCACCCAAATCAAACACCAGCGCCGAGCTGATACTTGAAGGGGAAGACATGAAAGTCTGGTTCCCCATTAAAGAAGGATTTTTGCGGAAAACGGTTGACCACGTGAAGGCGGTGGATGGGATAGACTTAACCCTGCGCGCCGGGCAAACGCTTGGGGTTGTGGGAGAATCGGGCTCAGGAAAAACCACCCTGGGGTTGGCGCTCACCCGGATGATTTCTTCCAAAGGGCGCATCGGTTTTGTGGGTAAAGACATCGATACCTATTCGTTCAACGAAATGAAGCCCTTGCGCAGTGACATACAAATTGTGTTCCAGGACCCCTATGGTTCGCTTTCGCCACGCATGTCTGTCGCCGAAATTATTGCCGAAGGCATGCACATTCATATGCCGGAAATGGGGGCAAATGAAATTGATGATACGGTGGCCGGCGTATTAAAAGAGGTGGGGCTCGACCCGGCAACACGCCACCGCTACCCCCACGAATTCTCCGGCGGCCAGCGGCAACGCATGGCGATAGCACGGGCGATGGTATTGAAGCCAAAATTTGTGATGCTGGACGAGCCCACGTCCGCACTGGATATGAGTGTGCAGGCACAGGTGGTTGAACTTCTATTAAAGCTGCAGGAAGAACGCAATCTGGCCTATTTGTTCATCAGCCATGATTTAAAAGTTGTGCGCGCTCTGGCCAATGAAGTGATGGTGATGCGGCTTGGCAAAGTGGTGGAACACGGGCCATCGGAGCAGGTGTTCGACAACCCGAAAACAGAATACACCAAGGCCTTAATGGCCGCAGCGTTTAATCTTGAGGTTACCTCTGAAGGGGCCGTCAACCAATGAGCAAAAGCGCCGTACTCGTTGATATCAAATTTGATATTGCTGGTAAAATGGCTGCATTTCGAAAAGCCTTACCCGGTCGCGAGATTATCAATTGGGCGCAGGAAAAACGCCAGCCGGAAGCTCTCGGCCAGGTAAAATATGCGATTGTCTGGCAACCTCAACCGGGGTTGATGAAACGGCTGCCAAAGCTTGAGGTGATATTTTCTCTGGGCGCGGGGGTGGATCATATATTTGATGACCCTGAGCTTCCCGATGTTCCTATTGTTCGTTTTGTTGATCCGGATCTTACCGGGCGAATGGTTGAGTATATTACGCTGCAAGTGTTGATGCACACGCGCCAGCAACGCGGGTATGACGGATTGCAACACGGAAAAAAATGGCTGGAGCTGGAGCATCCTGCTGCCCATCAATTCCGGGTCGGGTTTATAGGCTTTGGCGAATTGGGTCAGGCCTCGGCAAAAGTGCTGCTGGCGCTTGGATTTCAGATTAACTGCTGGTCACGCTCGGCAAAAAATATGACGGGAGTTAAATCCTACCATGGCAAAAACGGGTTTGATGAATTTCTTAAACACACCGATATTGCGATCTGCCTCCTGCCCCATACCCCTGAAACCCGTGGAATATTAAATACTGAATTGTTTGCAAAACTGGCAAAAGACGGCCCCTTTGGCGCGCCGGTTTTGATCAATGCCGGGCGGGGTGGTTCGCAAAAAGAAAACGATATTGTTGATGCGTTAAACCAGGGCATTCTTCACGGCGTATCTCTTGATGTTTTTGAAACAGAACCCCTCGCGAAGGCAAGCTCGCTATGGGGTTTTCCGAACGCAATACTCACCCCCCATGTGGCGGCGGTGAGTGACGAATTGTCTTTGGCGCTTCATGTAAACACACAAATAGAGCGGTATGAATTCGGCCGAAAACTGCAATTTGTGGTTGATCCTAAACGGGGGTATTAAGGCCGGCGGGCGCTAGTCGGCTGGCCATAAAGATAACCAATTCGAGTGATCGCGTTGGCCAGGTTTTCGATTGCCACATTCATGGTGTTGCCGTTGGCGTGAAGCAGATTTTTATTGTCCAACATCATGCCGCAATGGCCCTTCCAGAATACCACATCACCTCGTTGCAGGTTGGTGAAATCTGTCTCCAACTCTTTACCGTAGGTTGCACCAAGCATATCGGAATCCCGGAGCACAGAATTCCCGCACAGTGTATTAGATAGCGAGATAAGTCCGGAACAATCGATGCCAAACCCGCTGTTGCCACCCCATAAATAGGGGGTATGCAAAAGGGATTCCGCAACTGTGACAGGGTCGCTTTGCCACTCGCCGATTTTCATCACGTGCTTCGCAATAACGGCCTCGCTGGATTCTAAAATCAGATAATCAGTACCCCGTGTCGTTGCCTTATCCGTGACAATCAGTTTTGAACCCATTGAGCGATAGCCCGTTCTCGGGCGTTGCAAATCCGGTTCAGAGTACAAAAATGTTCGAGGGGCAGTGGCAGGATTACTCACCGGTTCAATCATATCTTCACGCAGGTATCCGACATATCCATCTGCAATACGTTGCACCCAAGCCCACCCATTTGCCCGTTCAAAAACCATCACTTCATGACCATGAAGCACTTGGGTATCGAGAACAGAGCCTTGCTTCGGTTGCCTTAACAAATCAGCAAAAGGGGTTTTAACAACGGCTGGCTTTCCCTCAACAAAACGGGTGGCTTCAACCTTACCCTGAAGCGTTTTATCGGCGAGGTCTTCGCGATAGGCGTGAAGCCGCTTGTCCAGCTCACTGGTCATGGAACATCTCTCGCCTGCCCGACAATTAGTTCCCCCAACCTTTCCAAATATTCGGCGCCCTTAACTGTGCGTTGAATGAGAACGTTGCGGCGGTCGCGATCATCGCGGCGGCGGCTCACCAGGCCTAAAATTCCCATCGTGTCCAGGGCGCGGGTGATCACCGGTTTGGTAACATTCAATCGGGCTGCAAGCCCGCGAACGGTGTGGGGCGGCGGCTCAAGATAGATGGTCAATAAAATGGCCATTTGGCGGGTGGTCAAATCCGGGTCGTTGCCGAGAACCTGCGCCATCATGGATCTGTGCCAAAGCAGCAATGCCTGTCCTGATCTTATCGATAGCATATCGCGCTCACTTTGTTTCGCTTCCGGTTCATTCTGCCAAGCTTCATTGCATTTGTCTATTGGCCATAGCGGTTTTGCAAAACCTCGAACAGGGCACGAATGCCCTGGGCTTCTCCGCCCACACTTGCCCAGGGTTTTTCAAACGGTGTCCAGCCAAATAAATCTAAATGAGCCCAGGTTTTCGACTTTTTTACAAACCGGGAAAGGAACAGGGCGGCGGTAACGGAACCGGCAAAACCTCCGGAAGTTATATGATTTACATCCGCAATTTTTGACGACAGCATGGACTGATAGGGAGACCACAAGGGCATGTGCCAAAGGGGATCGTGAAGCTTAATCGAGGCTTTGGACAAATCCGAAGCAAAACGGCTGTCATCGGTGTAAAACGGAGGCAGGTCGGGCCCCAAAGCCACCCGCGCAGCGCCGGTTAATGTTGCCATATCGATCATAATTTCAGGCCTGTCTTCGTCCCCAAGGGTCAAACAGTCGCCCAACACCAAACGGCCTTCCGCATCGGTGTTGCCAATTTCAACGGTAATTCCCTTGCGAG
>QILU01000020.1 GCA_003233475.1 Ahrensia sp. | reverse complement strand
TTCAATGAACGGTCGGCAGATATCCGATTCTGGAATCGATGGCGGCCGGTTTCCCGGCGTTGCCCAGGGTACCGAATTGGTCAGATAAACCTGGGTACGATCAAGCCCGATTGCACTCAACATTTTGTCCAACAATTGCCCGATAGGGCCAACAAATGGCAATCCCTGAGTATCCTCTTCCCGTCCGGGCGCTTTGCCGATGAGCATCAGTTTTGCCTTGGGGTTGCCATCACTGAACACGGTTGAGCGGGCAGAAAATTTAAGATTACACCCCTCAAACCCTTCAATGGCCAACCGCAATTCCTTCAATGTGGAAGCCGCACTTGCAGCATCGCGCGCCTTCGCCACCGCCTGAGCATCAGGAACAACCTGTTTTAACGGTTCGGCCTGGCGTGATTGGGGAGCGGGTTGGGCTGCTTGAGGTTTTTTTTGCGGCGCTTTCCTTTCAGCCATCATTGAAGCTGTTTCTGCAAAACGATCAACCGGTTGATCCAGCAAAGCAATATCCACCCCGGCATCGGCATACCAGGCGAGCAATTCATCTAGGCTGACGGTGGGGGTGCTGGCGGTGGGGTTGTTCACGGGGTCTCCTACTGAAACGCGGTTTCAAAAAAGCTGCGCAATTTGCGCGAGTGTAATTCTTCCGGGGGCATTTCCCGCAAACTCTCCAATGCCTGTATTCCAATAGCCAGATGTTGGCGCACCTGCGTGTTGTAAAATTCCGTGGCCATGCCGGGCAGTTTTAACTCTCCGTGCAAGGGTTTATCCGAAACGCACAGCAGGGTTCCATAGGGAACACGAAAACGAAAGCCATTGGCGGCAATGGTGGCTGATTCCATATCCAGGCCGATGGCTCGGCTTTGGGATAACCGTTGCACCGGCCCGGTCTGATCTCGCAATTCCCAGTTGCGGTTGTCGATTGTGGCGACAGTGCCGGTACGCATTACCTGTTTAAGATCATAACCGGAAAATCCGGTGATTTTTGCCACCGCTTTTTCAAGTGCCACCTGCACTTCTGCCAGTGCCGGAACCGGCACCCACACGGGCAAATCATCATCAAGCACATGGTCTTCACGAACATAAGCATGGGCCAGGACATAATCTCCGAGCCGCTGGCTGTTCCGCAAACCGGCGCAGTGACCAAGCATTAACCAGGTGTGAGAGCGAAGAACCGCCACATGGTCGGTAATGGTTTTAGCGTTTGAAGGCCCGATCCCGATATTCACCAGCGTTATTCCAGCCCTCCCGGGGCGGGTTAAGTGGTAGGTTGGCATTTGCGGCAGGCGGGCAGGGGCATTTTCCTCTGGTGCCTGCCCCCGGCGCGTAATGCGGTTTCCCGGTTCAACAAAAGAATCATACCCGCTGTTAGGATCTTCCAGCGCCTTTTGCGCAAAGGTAATAAATTCATCAACATAAAACTGGTAATTGGTGAATAGGACATAGTTTTGAAAATGTTTCGGCGAGGTGGCGGTATAGTGGGAAAGCCGGTGCAAAGAATAATCCACTCGCTGAGCAGTGAACGGCCCAAGCGGGGTTGCTTTCCCGTCAACGACTTCAAAATTACCATTGACGATTTTATCATCGGTGGATGCCAAATCAGGCACATCAAAAATGTCCCGCATGGGGTGCTCAATTTTGTCCTCAAAGGAGCCCTCCACATGGGTGCCTTCCAAAAACGCAAAGTGCAGCGGAATGGGGGTGTCCGACAGGGCAATGGTGACAGGGACGCCGTGGTTTTCCATCAGCAATTCTATTTGCGCTTCCAGATATTCTTTGAACATTTCAGGTCGGGTAACGGTTATGCTGTACTGGCCGGGCTCCGGCACATAACCATACGCCAGACGAGAATTCACCCGCGTATGGGATGAAGTGGAGATTTGAATCTCAGGATAAAACGCCCGGTACCGGCCCGTAATTTTTTCGCCCTTCAGCGCGCCGTTAAATTTGTCCCGCAGAAATTGCGTTGAAATTTCATAAAGTGCGCAAAGTGCTTTTACCGCGTCATTGGCACTGGAGAATTTTTTTGAGGCTGGAACATCTGGAGAAATTATCTGCAGGTCATCAGCCGGGGCAAGTTTATTTTGTGGTTTCATGCACGTCTCTATAGGCCGAATTGAGCCTGCCGCGATAGTTTTTATTTGTGCTGTCGAAAGGAAACGTTAAGCGCGAAACTGTTCGCCAACAATCAAAGCACATATTCTCCGGTCCGCCCGGCAGGCCTGAATGGCATCATAGCGTTGCCATTCCAGGGCACGATTGCCAATTTGAAATTTATCCCTGTCGGGGTGCGTGGCTTCAAGTATATTCAGCAATAATATTCCCATCAATGCGATGGAAGTTGTGACCAGCATAAATCGACGAAACAGCATGATGGGTTCTCTTTTGTTATTCTTGTGAAATAACACTGCCCAATTGCGACTGAACCAAAGCTGAGAACCCTGTTCATCTGCTGTTCAGGTGCTTTGAAATCGACTTTACACATTTGCGAAAATGAGCCTGTCTTTGAGAGGAGCGCAAGAAAAGCAATCTCGCGACAGACAAAGAAGCGCAGAAAATATTGTTCGGTCAGACCGCCCGAAAGTAGTCGTCTCCCCACCCCAAAACAAAGGGTAGGGAAATTGTGGTGTTAGAGCTTGCTCCAGCTCTGTGTTCGGCAGAATATTCTCAAAGCGCAGCCTTTTAGTTTCATGGACGAGCCGGAAACCTGAGCGCTGCCAGAATATTCTCTATCATTCGCCGGATCAGCTATAGTGCCGGTATATTTTCCGTCTTTGCCCTTTAGCTTGCCAATGCTTTTGCCGGAATATTTCCCGGTTTTCAATTTAATGCAAAAGGAGCCGCCGCAAGCAGAAATTGCTGCGGTATTGCCTTCGGCGGTTTTCCAGTTGCCCACAATAGGTTCAGCTGTAGCGCTTGTGGCGGCCAGTACGAACCCTATTGCGGCAGCGCCAGCCAGGGTTTTGAAAATACGATTCATCACTCTCTTCCTTATAGGTTTTTACGAGCAGGAGCACTGCCATCGGATTTCCTTTTGACCAACCCACTTACTTTCGCGCCATATTTTGACGTTCACATAAAATAGCCAGCAAAAGGTGGTGATATATAAAAGAATTCCATATCGACCTACCCCTGTTATTGAACATGGATAGGGATAAGCATAAAAATTATCTATGATAATAACGCCAAAAATAAATTGTTTGGGTAAAAGGCTCGTAGCTGAGTATTGCAATTGATATTCCCCCGCTCCCTGATAAAGCGAGGGAAAATTTTTTGTATTAGAGCTTGCGCCAGTTCTGTGTTCGGCAGAATATTCTCAAAGCGCAGCCTTTTAGTTTCATGGACGAGCCGGAAACCTTTGCGCTGCCGGAATATTCCTTATCATCCTCCGGGTCAGTAATGGTGCCGGTATATTTTCCGTCTTTGCCCTTTAGCTTGCCAATGCTTTTGCCGGAATATTTTCCGGATTTCAGTTTAATGCAAAAGGAGCCACCGCAGGCAGAAATTGCAGCGGTATCGCCGCCCTCGGTTTTCCAGTTGCCCACAATAGGTTCAGCAAATGCAGCACTTGTGGCGGCCAGTACGAACCCAATCGCGGCAGCACCAGCCAGGGTTTTTATAGTATGTTTCATTACTCTTCTCCCAGATTAAGTTACCGTTAAATTAGCCAGCAAACCTGATCCGTACAAGATAAAAAGTAAGAATTCCCCTATTGGTTCGAAAGGAAATTTAAGCAAACTGCTTGCGTTTTGTGAATTTATACCTATCTCTTACCTTGCGGCCACGGGAGGGTATCACGAGGATATCTTAGCTAGGTGCGAACGGGCTGGCGCTTTTTTCAAACCAGCGTTTAGCCATCTATAAGGAGACACTTCATGTCTCATTCCAGAATGTTTCATACCAAACACAATTCCACCAGCTCTCTAACCCGCCGCACACTTTTGGCCGGAACCGCGGCAGGAGTTGCTGTCACCGGTTTCGGCTTCGGCCTTGCAGGCGCAGCAAGTGCCACCACGAAAGCCGCTGCCACGGGCCAGGCGGTCAACGGCGTTTGCATCGCCCATCACAATGAGTTGGCGGC
>QILU01000038.1 GCA_003233475.1 Ahrensia sp. | reverse complement strand
AATTGCGCCCCGGAGATGCGGTGATGATTAAAGCTTCACTTGGAATGAAATTTGCCCAAATGGTGGATGGTTTGTTAGCCAAATATCCGCCGAACACATAACTGATATTTATTTGAGACCGGGCAATGCCTGCCCGGTGAGAAAAGGGAAGAACATGCTTTATTATCTGGCTCAGGAATTTGGAGACCAAATTCCGCTCCTCAATGTTTTTCGTTACATCACCTTTCGTACCGGAGGGGCGCTGATGACATCAATGATAATTGTCTTTCTCTTTGGGCCGATGATTATCCGCACCCTGCGTGTTCGGCAAAAAAAAGGCCAACCCATTCGGGCAGATGGCCCTGTAACCCACTTCAAAAAAGCCGGTACGCCCACCATGGGGGGATTGATGATCTTGTTCGGGTTGACTGGCTCTATTTTGCTTTGGGCTGATTTAAGCAGTGTGTATGTCTGGACCGTGTTGCTGGTAACGCTGTTGTTTGGGGCGATTGGATTTTACGACGATTATCTGAAGGTGACCAAATCCTCCGCTAATGGATTTTCAGGGCGAATGCGTCTGCTCCTGGAGTTCATTGTTGCAGCTGGTGCTAGCTTGGTGATCATGCTTTGGGGTGATCAAACCGCCAGTGTTTCCGGTGTTGATATGTCGAGTGCCCTGACCTTCCCGTTCTTCAAGAACTTTGTGTTGCAACTGGGCTGGTTCTTCGTGGTGTTTGGAGCATTTGTTATCGTTGCCGCCGGGAACGCGGTGAATTTTACCGACGGGCTGGATGGATTGGCGATTGTTCCGGTGATGATTGCGGCGGCATCTTTTGGGGCCATTGTCTATCTTTCCGGGAATAAGGTGTTTGCCGATTATCTGCAAATTCACTTTGTTTTGGGAACCGGGGAACTGGCAATTATCTGCGGCGCGGTCATTGGCGCGGGCATGGGATTCTTGTGGTTTAATGCTCCGCCTGCGGCGATATTTATGGGGGACACTGGTTCTCTTGCTCTTGGCGGTTTGTTGGGTACTGTTGCGGTTGCCGCCAAGCACGATTATCGGCGGGTTGTTTGTGATCGAAGCTTTGTCGGTGATTATTCAAGTTGGCTCGTTCAAATTGACCGGGAAAAGGGTGTTTAAGATGGCTCCGATCCATCACCATTTTGAGCAATTGGGTTGGACTGAAAGCCAGATTGTTATTCGGTTCTGGATTATTTCCATCGTGTTTGCCCTCATGGGCCTTGCCACCTTGAAACTTCGGTAAAGTCAGATGATTGCGGTTTCCACATTTAAGGGCAGGCGGGTTGCCCTGTTTGGTCTGGGCGGTTCCGGGATGGTGAGCGCGCGAGCCTTGATGGTTGGTGGCGCTGATCTTGTTGCCTTTGATGACAATCCAAACAGTGTTGAAAACGCCAGGGAGCAGGGAATTGCCACCGCTGACTTGCGTAAAGTTGATTGGAAAAAAATTGATGCGCTGGTGCTGGCACCGGGGGTTCCGCTTACCCACCCGCAACCCCATTGGAGTGTGGAACTGGCGAAAAAGGCAGGGGTGGAAATTATCGGCGATATTGAATTGTTCTCCCGCGAGATGGACGCCAGTGAGCGAAGGGCGCCCTTTGTGGCGATCACCGGTACAAATGGCAAATCATCCACCACTGCGTTGATTGCCCATGTGCTGAGTTCAGCCGGGCGGGATGTGCAGATGGGGGGAAATATCGGGCGGGCCGTTTTGGATCTTGATCCGGTGTCTGATAATGCGCCCATGCAGGTTTATGTCGTTGAATGTTCGTCCTATCAGATTGATCTTGCCCCATCGCTAAACCCCCATGTGGGCCTGTTGCTGAACCTTACACCCGATCATCTGGAACGGCATGGGACCATGCAAAACTATGTGGCGATAAAAGAACGGCTGGTGCGCAACAGTGATGTGGCAGTCGTTGGAGTCGATGATGACCATTGCCGTTCAATTGCTAAACGAATTGATGAAGGCGGTGCAACCCTGTTTCGAATTTCCAACACAGCCGATGCAGGCGGACAGGTCGCTGACTTTGCTTTTGATGGCGTCGGAATTTTGAGCGAATTAGGCGAGCAGGTTGCCAGCGTAGAAGGAGTAGGTTCCCTACGGGGGCAACATAACGGGCAAAACGCCGCCGCTGCATTTGCCATCTGTCAGGCGCTAGGGCTTTCAGATGAGGAAATTCAAAGCGGGTTTACTTCATTCCCCGGACTGGTTCACCGTATGGAACAGGTGGGCACGGTGGGGAAAGTACTGTTTGTCAACGATTCCAAAGCCACAAATGCTGAAGCGGTGGCTCCGGCGCTTTCGAGTTTTGGAAAGGTTCATTGGATTGCGGGTGGACTGGCAAAGGATGGCGGGATTGAAGCGCTAGCACCGTATTTTTCACATATCGCAAAAGCTTATTTCATCGGGGAAGCAGCGGGTAATTTCGCTTCTCAGTTGAAGGATACGATTCCTTATGAAATTTCCGGCACACTGAAAGATGCTGTTAACCATGCGGCAAAAGACGCTGCAAAGGAGAAAGAACCGGTTGTTCTGTTGTCTCCTGCCGCGGCAAGCTTTGACCAGTTTCCCAATTTTGAGAAACGGGGTGAAGCTTTTAAGCAGGCTGTGTCAGCTTTGAAGGGTTTTAAGACGATGCGCCCCCAAACGTATCAAGATAAGAAAGAAGTTTAATTCCATGATGTCACGCGCGAGAAAAAGTCTGATTTCCGATTGGTGGTGGACCGTCGATAAAACTCTTTTAACGGCGGCATTGTTGTTGCTTGCATGCGGCTTTTTGTTATCACTTTCCGCCAGCCCGTCAGTTACCCCGCGGTTGAAGATTGATGACAGTTTTTATTTTGTGAAGCGTCATGCGGTATTCCTGTTGCCGGCGATTGCGGTGTTGATTGGGACATCGTTCTTGAGTTTACGACAGATACGGCGGGGATCGTTACTCCTGCTGGTTGGCATGTTGCTGGTGCTTATTTTACTGCCGTTTATCGGTTATTCCGCCAAAGGGGCCACCCGCTGGCTGGAAGTCGGGCCGCTATTGTTGCAGCCCTCAGAGTTTTTGAAACCGGCCTTTGTGGTGGTAACTGCCTGGTTGTTTTCTCAAAGTTCCAAACAGTCTGATATTCCGTGCAATCTGTTTGCGATATTGTTGTTTGGTCTCTGTGCCGGGTTGTTGGTTATGCAGCCGGATTTCGGGCAAGCAGTGTTGTTTGCCGGGGTGTGGGGCGCAATGTTTTTTATGGCGGGCATGCCGTGGTTGTGGATTGCCGTATTGGGTTCGTTTTCCGTGACGGGGCTGGGTTTAGCATACATTACCTTCCCGCATGTGAGCAATCGAATTGATCGTTTTATCACTGGAACCGGGGATAATTTTCAAGTGGATCGCGGGCTTGAAGCCATTACCAACGGGGGATGGCTGGGACGGGGCCCAGGTGAAGGACAGGTGAAATTTGGCCTGCCCGACAGCCATACTGATTTTATTTTTTCCGTGGCGGCGGAAGAGTATGGAATTTTTTTAACGATGGTGCTGGTGGCAATATTTGGGTTTATCGTGATGCGCGGTCTTTGGCACGCGCTGAGGGAGCGAGACCGTTTTATACAACTGGCCGTCTCTGGCCTGGTGATGATGTTCGGTTTTCAGGCGATGATAAATATGTCTGTTAATCTTCGGTTGGTGCCGGCAAAAGGCATGACCCTGCCGTTCATTTCCTATGGCGGTTCATCATTGATCGCGGTGGCGTTGGGTATAGGGCTGGTGCTTGCACTCAGCCGGAAACGGGCTGAATCCTATCGTCGCAACAAGGCGCGTATCGGCCCGGTGGGAATGACTACGCCGCTCGCTGCCCCCCTGATTGCTAGAGTATAATAAACGTGGCTCCAACGGTACTTTTATCGGCAGGAGGAACCGGCGGACACTTGTTTCCGGCGCAATCATTGGCGCAGGAACTAAAAAAGCGCGGTTGGCATATACATTTGGCAACCGATTTGCGGGCTAAAAAATTTGTTGCAGATTTTCCGGCCGAAGAAGTTCACATTATCGGCTCTGCTACATTTGCGGGCAAAAATCCGTTGGCATTGGTGCGAACATTTTCACGTCTTGCCGCAGGCTATTTTGCGGCGCGAAAAGTGATTGGAAAAATCAAACCCGACATTGTGGTGGGGTTTGGGGGTTATCCGACCGTACCCCCTTTGTTGGCGGCAACCCATAAGGGAGTGCCCACAATTTTGCACGAGCAAAACGCGGTGATGGGGCGGGCCAATAGATTTCTGGCGGGTAAAGTAAGCGCCATCGCCACCGGGTTTGAATTAGTGAATAGTGACAGGGCAAACAGTGTGCCCGTGGAGGTGACTGGAAATCCCCTTCGGGCGGTCGCCCATGAGGCGGCAAAACAACCCTATTCCATTCCAGCAATTGACGGGCCGTTCAAGCTGTTGATTTTTGGAGGATCGCAAGGGGCACGATTTTTTTCCCAAGTGGTGCCTGCTGCACTGACCGAATTGGATAAAAACCTATTAGCCCGTCTTCAACTAACCCTTCAGGCCCGACCGGAAGACCTTGTTGAAACGCGGGAGGCTTTGGCTAAATTGAATGTGCAGGCAGAAGTTGAGGAATTTTTTGTCGATTTACCAAAACGAATTGCGGGCTCCCATTTGGTGATGTGCCGTTCGGGGGCATCGTCTGTTGCTGAGTTGGCTCTTATTGGCCGCCCGGGTATTCTTGTTCCCCTGCCGGGAGCTTTGGATGATGACCAGGGTGCAAATGCGGCTCAGCTGGAAAAAGCCGGCGGGGGAATACTCGTGCGCCAAAAGGATTTGTCTGGTGAAAAACTGGCTCAACTGTTGAGCGATGCCATCGAAGCGCCGGAAATGCTTGCAAAACAGGCAAAAAACGCGAAAAAGGCGGGCGTAGCAGATGCGGCACAACGGTTGGCTGATCTGGTGGACGCCCATGCGGTCAAAAAGGCTGTAATTAAATAAGGAATTTTTAACCATGCGTATGTCGGATGATATCGGTCTGATCCATTTTATCGGCATCATGAGTGCCATCGCCGAAGTGCTGCATAATCTGGGCTATCCGGTGCAGGGGTCGGACATGGCCGATGGGGCCAATGTGCAACGCCTGCGCGCCAAAGGAATAAATGTTCATGTGGGGCACAAGGTTGAAAACCTGGGTGATACCGAAGTGGTGGTGACGTCCACCGCAATTAAACTGGATAATCCGGAACGGATGGAAGCCAAAGAGCGGCACTTGCCGATTGTTCGCCGGGCGGAAATGCTGGCAGAGTTGATGCGGTTTAAGCAATCAATTGCCGTTGGTGGAACCCATGGTAAAACTACCACTACATCTATGGTGGGGCAATTGCTGGAAACGGGCGGTCTCGACCCAACTATTATTAATGGCGGGATATTGAACGCCATTGGAACCAACGCCCGAATGGGCGAGGGATCATGGATGGTGGTGGAGGCAGATGAGAGCGATGGCTCGTTTTTGAAGCTGCCTGCCGATATTGCAATTGTCACCAATATCGATCCGGAGCACCTCGACCATTACGGCACTTTTGATAAGGCCAAAGAGGCGTTCAAGACATTTGTGGAAAATGTGCCGTTTTACGGGTTTGGAGTAATGTGTATTGACCATCCCGAAGTGCAGGCTTTGGTGAGCCGGATTGAGGACCGTCGGCTGGTCACCTATGGTAATAATCCGCAGGCGGATGTGCGGTTCAGAAATGTGCGGGCGGAGGGTGCTAATTCAAAATTCGACTTGATTGTTCATAATCGGAAAACCGGAAAGGATGATTTGTTTGAAGATTTGATCCTGCCCATGCCGGGGGTTCACAATGTTTCCAACGCCACTGCCGCCGTTGCGGTAGCCACCCAATTGGGTATTTCGATGGATTCCATCCGAGAAGGGCTGTTGACCTTCAAAGGAGTGCGCCGCCGCTTTACCCATACAGGTACGTGGCAGGGGGTGGATATATTTGATGATTACGCCCACCATCCGGTAGAAATTTCTGCGGTTCTGAAAGCTGCGCGCTCAGCCGTTAAGTCGGCGGGAAAAGGGCGAGTGATCGCCATCAAACAACCCCATCGTTATACAAGGTTGCGGGATTTGTTTGATGAATTCAGCGCCTGTTTTAATGATGCGGATACGGTTCTTATGGCCCCTGTTTATGAGGCGGGCGAAGAACCGATAGAAGATATAAACGCCGATACATTGGTGGCAGCCATGAAATCCGGTGGTCACCGTGATGCGCGGGTGATTGACGGGCCCCAGTCTATTGCGCCGATTATTAAAGAGGTTGCGGAAGCAGGGGATTTTGTGATTTTTCTTGGAGCAGGCAATATCACCGCCTGGGCCAATGATTTGCCAGATGAATTGGTAAAACTTTCTAAATCCACCAAGGCAACATAATTGTGAGCGGAGAAAATCTGCTCAATCGTTTGGACGTTTCCAGGCTGCGCGGGCGGCTAACTGTTGACGCCCCCATGTCAAAAATCACCTGGTTTCGAGTTGGCGGGCCTGCAGATTTATTGTTTTCCCCGGCTGACGAAGATGACCTCGCTGAATTTTTGAAACAGCTTCCCGAAGAAATTCCAGTGCTTGTGGTGGGTGTGGGGTCTAATTTACTTGTTCGGGACGGGGGAATTGAAGGGGTTGTTATTCGCCTTTCCGGCAAAGGGTTTGGTCAGGTGGAGGAAATCGAGAGTCATCGGCTGATAGCCGGGGCGGCTACACCGGATAAACGGGTTGCGGCAGCGGCGCTAAAAGCCGGGCTGGGAGGGTTCGAATTTTATCACGGCATTCCCGGTGCAATCGGTGGTGCCTTGCGCATGAACGCAGGGGCAAACGGTACGGAGACCACCGA